>JAITWV010000155.1 GCA_031285105.1 Streptococcaceae bacterium
TGTATTAAAAATTCTTTAATCTATCAAACGTATATATCTTTAAAAGAAGAACTAGAAAATGATGAACAAGTAAACATTCTTCGTCAGAATTTTGAAAAAGAAAAAGCTCAATTTGATAAGATAAAAGAATATGGTTTTCATGCCCCAGGTTATCGTGAATTACAAACAAAAACGCAACAAGCCAAACGTGCATTAGACATGTATGAAGTCGTTGCAAACTTTAGACAAGCTGAAAATCAACTGCAAACTTTATTAGACGAAATTACCCAAAAAATTGCTTCTTGTGTTTCTCAAGACATATTAATTGAGTCGGGGAATCCTTTTTTTGATAATGGTAAAAAAGGCCATCACAGTTGTGTTTCATAATTTAAAGAATAAACCTTACTTAATTAGGAGAATATACAATGGAAGAACAAAAATTTGAAATCCAACAACGTCGCTTAGTAGCTGTCTGGGTTTATAGTTTAAAACAGTTAAAAAACTTAAAACGCTTTGGTACCTTACAATATACTTCAAAGCGCATGAAATATGTATTAATTTATATGGATGAAGAAAAAGTCGAAGAAAATATGGAAAAAATCAACCGTCTGCATTTTGTCCGTCGAGTGGAGAAATCTTATCGTCCAGATGTTGAAACCAATTTTCCAGATAAGATTGGCACCAAAGAAATCTTGAATTTTGCAAAAGATGATGGCTTTGAACCAGAGGAATTGAACACACAAATCAAATTAGCCGATACATTATAAGAGGAAAAACAAATGAGAGTAGTTTCAGGAGATTTTCGTGGAAGAAGGTTAAAATCTTTACCTGGGGATAATACTAGACCGACAACAGATAAAGTCAAAGAATCGATTTTTAATATGATTGGCCCCTTTTTTGATGGAGGGCTTGCTTTAGATTTATTTGCTGGAAGTGGTGGTTTAGGCATTGAAGCGGTCAGTCGTGGCGTGGATAAGGCTTATTTGATTGATCGCAATTTTGGGGCAATTAAAGTCATTAAAGAAAATGTGGCGATAACTAAAGTGCCGGAAAAGTTTGAAATTATCAAAATGGATGCCAAAAAAGCACTACAAAAATTTCAAGAAGAAGCTTTGATATTTGATCTCGTTTTTTTAGACCCACCATATGCCAAACAAGAAATTATTGAAATCATCTTAGCAATGCAAACTAATAATTTATTAGATGAAAATGCGTTAATTATTTGTGAAGCCGACAAAAAAGTAGACTTACCTATTGAAATTGGCGAGTTTGCTGAATATAAAAGGCAAATTTATGGCATTACCCAAGTCGTTATCTATGAAAGAAGGTAGAAGTTTGAAAAAAATTGGTTTATTTCCAGGCAGTTTTGACCCATTTACCAAAGGGCATTTAAATACAGTTGAGCGAGCAAGTAAGTTATTTGATGAAGTAATTATTGGCATTTTTATTAATACATCAAAAAAATCATTTTTTAGTGCCCAAGAAAAAAAAGCATTAGTTGAACAATCAACCACTCACTTAACAAATGTTCGTGTGATTACCCAAGAAACCAAATTAACTGTTGAATTAGCCAAGGAATTACAAGCAGACTTTTTAATTCGTGGCATTCGCAATAGTAACGACTATGAATATGAAAAAGACATTCAACAATTAAATAATGATCTAGACAATGAAATTGATACCGTCTTTTTCTTGAGTGACAATCAATACGCACACACTTCAAGTAGCATGATTAAAGAAATTTTTCATTTTGGTGGCAATATTGCCCCTTATGTTCCGTCAGTGGTGCTTGAGGCGATGTTTGAAAAAAGGAGATTAGATGAAGAAAAATAAATTATTATGGCCCATCATTAGTGTATTAACTGTTGTTCTTCTAGGAGTTTTCTTCTTTTTACCCTTACCTTATTTTGTGGAAAGTCCAGGACCAGTTGTGAATTTGAGTACCTTTGTCACAGTTGAAAATACGAAAGATGAACAATCTGGTAGCTTCAATATCACAACCGTTAGAGAACGAGAAGCCACACCGTTTTTTTTGTTAATGGCAAAATTTACTAGCTTTAATGAAATTTATTCGAAACAAGAAGTATTAGGTGACGCAACGACTGCTGAATATAATCAAATGAATGCTTATTTTATGACTTCTTCACAAAATGCAGCTAAAGTTGAAGCCTTAAAATTAGCCAATAAAGAGTACCAAATGACCTTTAAAGGTGTCTATGTCATGAGTATCAATGAAAAATCGGATTTTATTCATCATATTTCGATTGGTGATACGGTTACAGCAGTAGATGGGCATACGTTTGAAAGTTCAGCTGATATGATTAAATATATCCGTGGACTGAAAGTAGGTCAAGAAGTGAAAGTTACCTTTATAAGTAACGGACAAGAAAAAGAAGCAACTGGAAAATTAATGCAATTACCAGAGTCTAATTATCCAGGCATTGGTATTTCTTTGGTTGATAATACACAAATTACTTCGGATACAAATATTACATTTAACTCAGGTGGCATTGGTGGTCCTTCAGGTGGCTTGATGTTAACACTAGAAACATATGTGCAATTAACAAATAATGACCTAAGAAAAGGGCGTATGATTGCAGGAACAGGCACGATGGATTTTGAAGGAAATGTCGGAAGAATTGGGGGCATTGATAAAAAGGTAGTTTCTGCTTCCAGACAAGGTGCCGTCTTGTTTTTTGCACCAGACGATGAAATCACACCAGAAATGAAAAAAGCCAATCCTAATATCAAAAGTAATTATCAAGAAGCACTAGCAGCAGCTAAGAAAATAAACACGAATATGAAAATTGTCCCTGTAAGAACGGTGCAAGATGCAATTGATTATTTAAAACAAAATAATTAAGCAAGAAGTGCCTGTTTTCATTTACAGGTTCTTTTTTGTGTAAAAATTATGATATTTCTGAATATTAAATGGTATAATGTAAGGTGGAATTTAATTAGTTTCGTTGAATGGGAAAGCATTTTTTGATACTATGTAAATAAGAAACAAAAGAGAGGTAGAGTAATTTGGCAAATATTATTAAAAAACTTGTCGAAAACGATAAACGTGAATTAAAGCGATTAGACAAAATTGCTCACCAGGTGCAAGCTCATGCTAGTGCAATGGAAGCATTAAGCGATGAAGCATTAAAAGCAAAAACACCTGAGTTCAAAGAGCGCTTGAAAAAAGGAGAAACATTAGACGATATTTTACCAGAAGCTTTTGCGGTTGTCCGTGAGGCTGCTAGACGTGTCTTAGGTTTGTATCCATATCATGTACAGATTATGGGTGGCGTTGTTCTTCATCAAGGGGATATTCCGGAGATGAGAACAGGAGAAGGAAAAACTCTT
>JAITWV010000224.1 GCA_031285105.1 Streptococcaceae bacterium
CTATAATCTCCAGTTTCATCTTTACCAATACTTTCGGTCAATACAGCAATTGGTTGGCGTTCATAATTCGTTACATCCAAAGTGTCATATTTCCACCCACTATCGTTCTTGATGTCGGCGACATAATTTTGCTTAGCACCACTAGCATATCCTGTATAGTCGTCTTTTTTCATAGGAAAGGCATCTTGAGCGATTTTTTTTACATCGTAAGTGTTGTTGTTGATTGGGTCAAAAGCCACTGTATCAGCGTTGTAAACAGCTCCAAAGATAGACTGCGATGATTTAGCAACGATACTAAATAGACTAGGACTAGCTGTAACTAGCATCATAATCATTACGAAGTTACGGATAGGTTTTTTAAAGTCTTTTGTTGGATCAAACCAAGCACGAACAACAAAGGCAATCCACGCAGTTACTGCAATAAAGAACCCTGCTGTAAATACCACCATGATCCAACGACCTAAACCACTGTCCGTAGCCATGAAGAAGATAGAAAACTTACCGTCTCCATGTGTAGTGCCTGTTAGACCTCCGATAATCTGAGATAGGAATTTATTGATAACATAAAGTCCGTAGATAATGCCTGCTTCAATAGGTCTAAACACACTTTTAGATATAAACGTTGCGACTTGCATATAAGGTTCATACGCCCATAGCCTGTTAATAACATTTACATCCTTGTCGGCAAACGCCACCACGCTCGTAAAAAAGAATGTTACAAATGCAAATAAAGAAGAAAAGATGATTTTCTTCTTGCTCGTTTTAAGTTTAAATTTTTTCATCTTTCCCCCTAAGAATGTGCATAAACATCTTTTATTAGATGCCTCATACGCTTTTTAAGTTTATCTGCCTCGGTTGAAAGTTCAAAGAAAACACTTTTTTCTTCAACTTCCTTACCGACTTTGTCGTAAAACTTTGTTTTTTTGGTTTTGTACTCGCCATACTTAAAACCGTCTTTAGAAATTTCGGTGTAAAAATCATTTTCAAATTTCTCAACCAAAATGTCGCAGATTTGTTGGCGATTATTTTCGTTAATCATTACAGTAATTGTACTGGGTTTGTAGTTGATATTTGTTGGTTGATAACTAAAAACCAACTTCATTCCCTGCATAAAATCATCTTCATAAAGAATATTCGTTAATGCAGATGATTGTTTTAATGTGATAATATCTTTCTTGCGAAGTTGATACTCACGCTTTAGCACGTTCTTTTGTCGTTGTGTGCCTTTTATATCTTTTATAGTTACAAAAGGTTGAGCTTGCATTTACATCACTTCTCTTTCTAGTTCAAGTTTGTTGTCTTGTGTCATGAACGGTTGCTCGTGTAGCACTCGCTTATAGAAAACAGGTTGTCCACCTAAAATAGTGGGCTTAAATATATTTTCGATATATCCGTGTTTAGCTAAATTAATCATTGCTTTATTCACTATATATTTACTTTCGCCTAGATATTCAATCAAAAAATCATGACTGCCAAAACTGAATTTTTTTAAATCATTTAATTTTAAAGCATTTAATTTATACAAAATCCCTAATTCTCTTGTAGTCAGTCTTGTATCATTTACCCACTCATTCCCCAATTTTATTATTCCCTTCTTTTTTCATTTAGTTATTTGTTTTTTGCTAAAAAAAAAGATAACCCAAGCGACCACGCTTGAATTATCCTTCAAAGTTGTTATAATAATAAATGAAAAGGGCATGACCGATTAAAAGTCGGTAGCTCGTGGTTATAGTTTAAAAACCGTCTGCACTGGCTAAAGTTCGACGGTTTTTATTTTTTCTTGTTTTGGTCTAAGATGCCGAAGATGATAGCTACAACTAATGTCGCAAACATAATCATCAACTGCATACTTTCCGCAACAGTCAAAATGTGCTTTTCCTTTCTTCAAGTTCTGATTGCTAGAGATTACTCCCATAGGCAACACCACGCTTTCCGAATATACTAAGCTACCGTCCATTAAACTTCCATACCCCAAATAATATTATAACATTCCAAAGAATGAAAACATACTATCTCTAAATATTCCATTCATTAAATTGCTGTTCAAAAGCTGAATATTCTTCTTTAGAGGCTTTATCCAAACCTTTAGTCGTTTTGATTAATTCTCCTTGAACGACAAAACGTTTTTTACCATACATATCATCACACAAGACCATTGTGATCCAATTTTTGCCCTTCGGTGCTTGGTCTAATAAAGTCCAGCTTGTTGGCTCAACTGACACTGTTTTCGTGATTTTATAAGTATAAATATTTTGAGCATCGGTCAGATAGACTTTCATGCCTTTCTGAGCGTTTTTTAAAGGACTAAAGATTGCTGTCATGTCGGTGTAGATGTAATGACCGAACAAAACCGTGTTCCCCTCGCCTAATTTCCTGTCCAAGAAATAAGTCGATGCTCCATAAAGTAAATGATCGTTTGTTGTACCTTTTAAAATTGGCAACGATAAGTTTACCTCTGGCACTGCCACTGCCCCGATTGGAATATAAGGTGATTGTGAAAGCCTCGATGCAAGCAACTCCTGCATACTTAATGGCTTAATCGCACTGTTTGCATCGTTCTTTACATTAGCTTTTTGTGCTTTTCTAATGTCCTGAACGGAAAATTTATCCATTTGAATGGCACTTGCTTGTTGTTGCAACAGGTGCGATGTTGCAGATTTATTGAAGATAGCAATTACCCCTATTGTCAATAACTCTGCGACAAAGGCAATCACTAATATTCTTCGTAAAGTTAGAAATATTTTTTTCATTTTAAATTCCTAGACGGAGCATAACTGTAACTTCAATTGGTTGATAATTTGGAACTTGTACTTGATAAACAACTGTTGCAGTTTTATTATCTTGGTTTTTAAGAATATAAGAAGCGATAAATTGCTTGTAATTCGTGTTCGTTTTTTTATCAACTAAAATGTTAGAGAGATATTCCTTATCTAACGATTGCCCTTTTGGAACATTTAGTTCTTTGGGAAAAGTCATATATATTGGGTCAACGATTGGTGCAGGTGGTGATTGGTTCGTGTTACCATTCGTTGTTGGCGTTGATGCCACAACATTATCGCCACCTGTATTTACATTGCTTAACGGTGGTTGACTAGGTGTTTGAACACTTTCAGCAACACTATCCTGCTCTTTTTCTACTGGTGTGGTTTCGGTAACTCCACCACCACTAGCAATTAAAGGTTTGTCGTTTTTAATATCTTGTTTGCTACTGTCTGTACTTTCTTTTGATTTATCTTTACTAGATTTTATATCTTCTTTAGATTTTTCAGAACTTGAAGAAGTAGAATAGGCATCTGTATCAGATACCCATTGCATTTTTGCTGTTTCATGAGGGGCGAAAATTTTATACGACAAGCCACCAATACCAACTAACGCTAAAACACATAAGCCGATAATGATATTCCTTTTAGCTACACGATATTGCGTTTCAGGAGCGTTTTTAAGTTGTTCGATGCGTTCAACCCTTGATTTTGGCTCGTATTTTTCTTCTTCGTGTTCTTCTTGGACCACTTTGTTTTCAGGTTCATCATAAATAGTTTCTTCGTCATAGAAAGAAGTTAATTCATATTCTTCCTGATATTGTTCCATTGGCTCTGCTGGCATTTCTTGTGGCTCAACATCTTTTGTTGGCTTGTCGTTTTTTTGTACTAATTTCATACATTTTTCTCCCCCTTATATCTATAAGAAAATTCTTACTAATGCGATTGCAATACCTGTTGTAGCTAGACCCAAAGCCGATACCTGTGTAACAAGAACTGGCATTGAACGAGGAAAGTCGCTAGGCATTTTGCCAATCGGCTTTTCCAGGTCCGACATTTCCTTTTGTTGTTTCTTGTTTATCTTCTTTGGATCGTAGGTTGGAAAAAATACCACCTTTTTCTTTCGGTTGTTTCTCTTTTTTGTTCTTTTTGCCTTTTTTCTTTTTGATATTGCCGATTTCTTCGTCTACATTTTCAAATTCCGACACAACTTCGTCTACTTCATTTAGTTCTTCTTTTTCGTCAATGATGCGTTCAGGAATATCGAAAGTAGATAGTGTGTTACCCTGTGCTTGTTCCATTTCTTCTGCGTTTTTGATTTCAGCAATGTTTAATTCTGCTGTATCTTCTTCAACTTTTTTCTTTAAGTCGATTGGAGAAAATGAAGTTAATTCAGAGGCATCCCTTTCAATTGTTCCAACTGGTGCAGACAGTCCTTCTGTAAGATTGATTGGTTCGCTATAACCAGATAATTCTTCCATTGACTTTGGTTCTTCGACAATAGGGGAAACTGGTTCTTGTGTAGATGTGATTGAATTTTCAAAAAGAACATCACTATCCGATAAAATTTCAACATATAGTTGCATCTGTTTTTCAACAAGTCCACGAAACGCCTGACCTGACATCAACTCTCCACTTGCCACCTTATCATTAATAATTTTTTCGACTAGCGAATGAATTGCAACATCATCTATAACTTGACCTTCAAGATGTATTGACGGTGCGTAAAACACATCTAATGTCGTTTCATCTTTTTCACTGTTTAAAATTTTTGCAAATTCCATACTGTCAGGAATAAGGTCATTTTGAAACACATCAAAAACTTCGTTTTCCTTTACAAAATCAATGAAATCAGTAAGATCTTCTGTTTTTTCAGTAAAAACGACTGTGCGATATTCTGATGAAAATTCTTCAATCGCTTGTGTTGTCTCCATGCTGTTGTATGCTGTTTTTAAAATTAAAATTGCATCGACTTTCATATCATCTAGCGTTTCATCTAAATCATCAATGGTTGTTGGTACAACATTTAATACCTTCACTTGCTCGGATGTCAGTATTTCTTGAATTTTTTCCAACATTTCAATGCTTTTCTCAGCTACAAAACCACCTGTGTATAATAAGACTTTTTTCTTAGCCATAAAGTTCTCCCTAAATTTTATAAATTAAAATCAGACAGCCATTTGACTGACTGCCTGACAAATTGAATTATTGTGGCAATTGTAATTTCTTGCTTGAAGAAATTCCGAAAGTTGTCAATATAGCACCTGCTCCAGTGATTGTTATAGAAACAACCAATAAGCCTAAAACAGCTTTTTTGATATTTTCTTTTAATTCACTTGAGGCATCACGCCCGCCCCACAACTGTCCTAAACCAGTAATAAGACCTAAGAGAGCAAGTGCGACTACGATAACAACAATTCCGATTGGCAAAACGAAATTGTTGTAAACATCTAAGATTTTCGTTTGGACATCGTAGGCTGCATCTGCTTTTACAACTACTGCCATGCCACCAGCCAATAAGATTGATATTGTTGCGTAGGCTTTCTTAACGAAAATAGCAAGTTTGCTGTCGTTACTAATTCCTAGCTTCGTTTCGGCAAATTCCCCAACGCTATACATAGCCTTGTTGAATTTTGCCCCACAATAATTTTTGAACGCATTGAACTTTGTTTTTACAAATTTCCATGCTTTTTTTGAGAATTTCATATATTCTCAACCTCCTACACTTTTTTTATATAAATCAAAAAGGAAACAACTGCTTGTAGGAGCGAACGGTGTTTCCTTTTTGTTTATACTGTAATAAAAATAAAAATTGCAAAAGAGGAACTAAAGTACCGTTCCTCTCTTTAGTGATTAAAATTTACGTTTCAACGCAAATCCAATAGCAGTTACAAGCCCAATCAATGAAATACCACCAATTGCTAATGCTGTTCCGTTGTCTTTTTGGCTGGTGTTAGGCATTAAAGTGATATTTTGGTCTTTTTCAGGCGTGTAAACAGTTGTAATGTTTTGGTCTGCATCTTTACCGTCTTGGTTATGCGATGCGTTGACCGTAGTGTTATCTTCTTCATAGTTAGTTTCTGCAAATGAGAAAATAGTGCCATTTGGATAATCAGCAGAGTTAATTTTTTCAGGAACTTTTACAGTTGTCTCGAATTTTCCTTCTTTAACAGTGTATTTAATGTGTTCTGACTTCCAAATTACATCTTTTGTTCCGTCTGGTTTGATTGCGATTAATGATGTTTCGTAGTAATTGGTGTCGCCAACGTTACCGTCATGCGTAATAACTACGTCATCTGATGCCTCAAATTCTTCGCCTAGTTGAACCACATTGTCGCCACCGTCAGCGTGAGCTTTCGTAGAGATTGTTACGTTGGTTTCAGGGTAGATCGTTTGAGATTTTTCTTTGAAATCGTCATTGTGGCTTGTTACTTTATCGCCATTGTTGTCATAAAGAGTTTCAGTGAACGTGTAGTAAGTGCCTTTTGCGAATTTCGCTGTGTCGATTTCTGGTGCATTAATCTTGAAAGTGTTTGTTGCTTTTACTTCAAATTCTTGTGGTTCAGAAGTCCAAACAGTTGTCGCTTTTCCGTCAGGTTCGACAGCGACTAAAGTTGTTTTGAATGTTTCTTTTGCTCCACTTGGAATTACTCCTTTGTGTGTAATAGAAACATCATCACTCAATTTGATTTTTTCACCATATTTATAAGTCATGAATTTTCCGTTGTGAGCTAACGTAGTGATAGTTGCTTGTTCGGGGAATAATTCTTGTTTTGTGTCTTTTCCGTCTTTGTTATGGTCTGCGTTTTCTTCGTCTTTATAGAAATTCTTTTCAGAGAAGTAGAAAGTCGAACCTTCTGCATATTTTGCTGTGTCAATTTCGCCAGCATCCACATGAAATACTTGTTCGCCATTTTCAGCAGTGTATTTCACTTTGTCAGAAGTCCACACCACTTTAGGTTTAGCATTTGGCTCTTTAACAAAGAGTGTTGTTTGATACATTTCTTCTCTTGATTTTTCTAATCCTGAGTGAGTGATCCTAACATCGTCATAGAAATGTAATTTCGTACCGTAAGTGAAAACTTGGTCGCCTTGAGCATTCCCAGCGTGTGCTTGAGTTTGAATAGCAACGTCCACTTTCACTTCTGGTGGTTGGTGGTCGAACAATTCCAATGAAGGCAAGCCAACCATGAACGCTCCACTTGTCAATTCTTTGTACGATACAGTAACTGGCGTGCCGATTGGTGTATCGTTGCCTTTTTCTGTAACTGTGAACGTGTAAGTTGAGTTTTCATAATTATCTTTATCTTCGTTGAACGTTGGTGTAATAATTAGTGGTTTGATAGCTTCATATCCGTTAGGAGTTTTGCTTTCATACATTTCGTATGTTCCATAAGGTGTATTCAAGAAGCTACCATATCCCTGATAGCTGAATGGTGGCATTTCAAAGTTCTTCGTTACGGTTGTATCGTTTGCTCCACCAACGGATGTGTCGATTGGTAAGGTATCATCAGATGCAGGTTTTAGTTTAAACTCAGCACCGTTTACGCCAGCATTAACTGTGTCGCCAACCACTTTTTTGAAGAAATTCATGTTGAAACGAATAACTTGTTGTTTAGCTGTTAAGTCTTGCGTGATGATTAATGAGCTATCATCTTCTTTTGCAATAATAAATTCATATTTTTCTAAATCCAAAGAATAGCCAACAGATGCCTTTGTTTCTTTCCAGTAATAAGTCGCTTGTGGCAAGTTTTCTACCCCGACTTTATATTTGTCAGAAACCTCTAAAGTAACAGTATTTTCAGAAGGTTCAACCGAATTCGTTACTCGTGTACCGTCTGTTTCTTTGATAGCTTTTGTCTCGAAACCGTCCGTCCACGATACTGGTGTATCTTTGGCGTGGATCACTTGACCGTCTTTTTTGACATCAACCCCATAGTAAAGTGTGTAGTTCGCACCTTTAAGAGTTGCTGATCCTTGTGGTTTGCTTTCGTTGTAGTCTTTATCAACTTTAGTCAATGTAGATTTACCAAGGACTTCTTGATTGACTGCAACTGTCGTTACTGGTGTCGGGTTAACAATCTGTGTCGGATTGCCAGAGTAGTTTAATTCTACTGCTAAAGGTTTTCCGTCATTAAAAGTTAAACCAAAACCATTACCTGCTTTAATTTCTTGAATGGTGTATTTGTGATCGACAGAAAGTTGTTGCGTTAAGTCGTTTCCATTAATGTCTTTCACAGTCGATGCAAAACCAGTCGCATCTGTTTCGATAATACCAACCACTGTGTTTTTTGTTGTGTCTTTAATTTCAAACTGGTTGCCAGCTAGTGAATAGCTGTCATTCAATGTCATGTTGCCACCATAAAGACCTTTTTTATTAATTTCAAAGATACCTTTTTGGTGCATATCACTGAAAGTAATACCAGTTGGATTGGCACTTGTTGTACCTGCTACAACGGTTACGTTAAATTCGGTTGGAATTGGGTTTCCGTTGTCGTCCACACCACCGACGACGTATGGTGCTGGAACGTATTTTTCAACGATTTTGTAGTCGCCATACATCAATTTGTTGACGGTAACAGTTCCGTCAGCTCCAGTTGTAACCCAACCGTTTGCATCAAGGTTTGGCAATGTGTTTCCGTCTACATCTTTGGTAATTTGTGTGTTGCCTTGATAAATTGCGTATTTAGCACCTGCGATTGTTGTTGCTTCATCTTCGGCATCAATTTTTGTGATTTTTAGTGAACCATTTTTCGTTGCAGTGAAGTTGATTTTTACCATTTTACGAACTGGGTCTCCACCTTGATAAACTGTTTGACCGACTGTGCCTGAACTGGTAATCGTTCCCCATACAAGTGGCGTACTAACTTGTGCTGGTGTTGCTAAAGTCAACGTACCATTTCCTTCAATAGTGTTTGTATCCGCCGACAATGTTAATTGATTTCCAGAAATAGAATATTTAATTTTGTTTGGATTAGATGCTAAAGTAGTAAATTTTGAAATAGCGTTGTTTGTGTCTGTTAGGACTACGTTTGTTCCAGCTTTTATATCCACTGTTGTATTGTTAAAGCTTGGTACAGCGTTCAGTTGATTTACCACGTTGTTCAAGATAGTTTTGTAACTATTGACTGTTGCTAAGTCAGTTAAATTGTTAGCTCCTGCACGAACGTATTGAACATCATGGTTGCCAACTGTTTCCCAAATTAGCATTTGAGCAGCTGCATACATATTCGGGTTGGTATTTGCATTTACAGTACCATTGTTAAAGGATGCGTATGCAATATTATTAATTCTATCTTTTTGGGTTTGAGACAGTTTTGTATAACCGTCAGCTCCCATATCAAGATGACCCTCTGAAGTCTCATCCAGTCTTGCAAATGGCTCAATACAGTAAGCCGATTGTCCGTCCACTCGAATATGTCCGAGGTTGTCCTCTATTCCGTCTACTGTTACATAAGCATATAAATTAGTATCAAAAGATACCGTACTTGCCTCTGCTTCAATAACTGTGAACAGCGATGCAAAGACACCGAATAATACAACTGCTAACTGTAAACATGTTGCTTTTTTCGACTTGAAAAAGTTTGCTTTCATATATTTTTTCCTCCTCTATACGTTTTGAAAACAATAATTTTTGAGTTCCCCACTCAATCCACTCCTTTCTTTTAGTTTTTCTATCAATACAAAAAGACACGACTTACCAAAAAGTCATGTCTTTTTTCTAATAAACTATTTTATGAGTTGTAACCAGTTCTAACTAAGATACCTAGTGATAAATAGTAATCTGATCTTTCTATCTCCCAAGCGTTCACTTCTTGAATAGTATTGAAATCACGTCTTTCCAAAATTTGACCTGTTTCAGCGTTAGCTACCCAAGCGTGTAAAACCATTGAAGGCGGTGGCGTAACCGTACCCCCACCATTACCACCAGTGTTTCCTCCAGAGTTTCCACCACCAGTAGAGCCACCGTTGTTTCCTGAGCCTCCAGTATTTCCTCCACCTGTGTAACCACCACCTGAACCAGTGTCGTAGTTGCCACCTGTGTTTCCACCTTGATAACTACCACCGTCAGCAATCACACCGTTGTCTACGTTTTGTGCTTGCTCGTTGTTGGCGTTGGCTTGTGCTTGATTGTCAGCCTCTGCTTTTGCTTTGGCATCTGCATCTTTTTTATCAAGGTCAGATTTGATTGGATTTACTTTACCTAGTAAGTCTCTTTTTACATCTGCGTTTTTGATTTTGTTCACTGCTGAAATTGCTTTGTTGTTTAAATCTCGGTTGCCCTTGTCTTTTACAGAGGCATCCACAGCTTTGTTCGCATCAGCAACTACTTTTTGTTGGTCTACTGCTTGTTTAACTAAGCCACGGACTGCTGATTTGAATTGGTTATCTTTTTTAGGTTCGGTTGATAGATAGTCTTGCAGGTCTTTTAATTCTTCTGCTTTCACCTCTTTAACCAACGTGTTGTCTTTTGAAATATCGCTACCGTTTAGTGCTACCTTCGTGAATAGGTTATTCACTTCGTTTTGATATGCTAGGTTCTTGGTTGCTAACTCAACATAGTTGTTAGCCAATTCCTGATTGTCGTCCACTTTTGAAACTTGTTTTTTAAGAGACTTCGTTGTGATGTCATCTGTACTTTGATCGGCTTGTGGATCACTTGAAACAACCGTATCAATCTTTCCTTTGTTCATGTCTTTTGCCAACATTCCTGTTTCGATATTGACTAAAGTTTTCGCATTCGTTAGATAATCTGTTGTTTGTGTATCTAGTGTTTCCAGCAACGCAATGTTTTTTTCTAAGCGTTGTGATGCAATTTGTTCGTTCACACCGAAGGCGATTGAGCCAACGATTGCGACACCTGCGATTGTTGTGATTAATTTTTGTTTGTTTGTCATAGTTTGTAACCTTTTCCCTTTAAATTGTCCTTTGGAACGTTCGCTCGTTCTTTTGGCAAGGGTAATCTATACTTCTCGTTATGCAATGTCAATTAATATGTCATTTATTTTTAGAAGTCCATAAAAGCTCAATTCTGCAATACAGAAATCGCCCCTTTAAGCAAAAAAAGAATAAAGGGGCATGGAATTTAAGTTTAGATGTTCCCATGTAATTATTTTGTCTATAATTTTAGTTCGATTTTAACCAATTATGGTTAAAGAAGGTGTTTTCCACGAAAATTAAAATCAGACGCACATTGTTTTTTCGTTTCTTACTTCCTAAACATGAATAATTAGGACAGCATTTTGCTTTTCTTTTAGCAAAACACCCGACTGTGCCCCGGGGAGAAATAGCGATATTCGTAAGTCAATGTACGTTAAATTCCGATAGGGTGTGCATTTGCACAATTCAGCTCTTATGGAGATTTATAATGTTAGGATGCGTGATGCTGATAGATTTTTGCAGGTGTGAAACCCTTGCCTGTGGCAATCAGTTTCCCATGCTGGCGTTTTCTTTCTGCGATCACTACGTTGTTCGCAACAACTTTTTTGATGTTTTTGAAAGAAACGTCAAGTAATTCAGGCGTAGGAAAATATTCAATCTTGCGATCTGAAAACTTTATTTCTTTTGGAACAATCAAATAGGGTAGATGTACCCTAGTTTTTCCACGATGTCCACACATCTCAAGGTACAAGCCTTTTCCGAACTTGGTGGATGCTTTGATCAAATCTTGTTTCGTAAATTCGGTTGCGACTGCTTTTTGATGTTTCATTTTTCAAACCATTCCAACAAGGGATGGTGTTGTAGGTACTACAACACCTGTTTTATATATATAAAACAGGTGTTGTACAGACTGTTGAAAAACAAAACTGTCAAATAAAATCCTATTCTAATCTATCATCAACCTCTTTAGTTATGACTGTATTTTTCAGGCTGTATTTGGTATGTTAAATATAAACCAACACATT
>JAITWV010000371.1 GCA_031285105.1 Streptococcaceae bacterium
CACCCAAAAACGATGAACGAACAAATTCACCAACGAAATATTGAAAGTATTGTGATTTCATTTGATATTCGCCTACCAGAAGAAGAAGAGATGCAAAAATTAACTATTTCAGAAGAGCAAAAAGTTTACGATATTGTGCGTTTGAGAAAAATTGATGGCGATGAATTTTCGCTTGAATATACAACGATGCCTGTAAATTTGATTCCGGGACTAACGATTGATGTTTTGAAAGGGTCAATTTATGCGTATATTGTGGAAAAGTTAGGTTTGAGTATTGGGCAGGCAAATCGAATTGTGCGTGCAGATAAGTCAGATATTTTTGATCAGAAATATTTGCATTTAAAAGAAGATGAGCCTGTTTTGGAGCTGGAGCAAGTGGCTTATTTAAGTTGTGGAAAACCTTTTGAGTATTCTTATACGAGGGATCATTATTTGAAAAGAGAGTTGACTTATGTGCCTTAGGTAAATGAGAAAAATTTTCGATTATTTTTTATGAATAGTAAAGACAAAAATAAAATTAAAGATTATAATTAAAACGGTTCAAATAGAATAATTGGAGTGATGAATTTGGTAACAATTAGAGAAGTAGCAGCACAAGCAGGTGTATCAATTGGTACAGTTTCAAGATTTTTAAACGGAAAACAATTGAAAAAAGAGAATATGGAAAACATTGAAAAAGCAATAAAAGAACTTGGATATGAAGAAAACATCATTGCAAAAGGACTAAAAAATAATAAAAGTTTATCAATTGGTGTTTTAGTTAATTCATTAACAGATATCTTTGCAACCTCAATCGTTTCACATTTGGAAAATCATTTAGAAGAGAACAATTATAGTATTATTTTAAGTGATTATCAAAATGACAACAAAAGATTAGAAAAAAAACTAGAATTTATGAAATCACGTTCGGTTGATGGCGTGGTGATTTTTCACTTAGAAGAAAATTTACCAATATTAACTAAAATGAAAGAGCAAAAAATTGCTATAGTTGCTGTCGATGCACCGATTAAAAATTTAAAAGTAGATACAGTGCTTGTTGATAATTATCAAGCCTCTTTCAAAGCTGTAGATACTCTTTTTGAATTAGGACATAATAAAATTGGCGTAATAGCTGGACAAACAGGTCGTTACATAGGAAATGAACGTTTAAATGGCTATATTGACAGTATGAAGCAAAAAGGAATCTATAATAAAGAATTCATTGAAATTGCGGATTATACACGACAATCAGGATACATGAAGACAAAAGAGTTATTGAAAAATCAAAAAATAACAGCTATTTATTCAACAAACTATTATATGACTTTAGGAGCAGTTCAGGCGATTCAAGAAGCAAATTTATCTATTCCACAAGATATTTCAATTATTGGTTTTGATCATTTTGAATTAGTTGATATTATCCAACCAAAACTCACAGTTATTGAACAACCAATTGAAAAAATGGGCGAAATGATTGGTAAACTAATTTTAGAACAGATAAAAAATGAATTTGAAAATCGATATACAACTGTTGAATTAGAGACAAATCTTTTATTACGTGATTCAGTGAAAAAAATATAAAAATCTCTTGCAATTGAACCGTTTTCATTTTATACTAAACATGAAATTAAAACGGTTTAAAAACTAGGAGGAAGAAAAATGAACGTACTTTTAGCATGTGGTGGTGGGATGAGCTCTTCAATTCTTGCTGAAAATTTAGTCGCTGAAGCAATGAAAAATGGGAATACCGACTTCAAAATGGAAGCAACAGGAACGGAAGAAGTAGCTTTGAAAATGCAACAAAACAAGTGGGATGCCTTATTATTAGCGCCTCAAGTGAGTTTTAGAAAAGCACATTTACAAGAAATTGCAGATGCCAATAATATTCCATTAATTCCAATTGAGGGCATTTTGTACACGCCAATGGGAATTCCAGATTTGTACAAATTAATTCAAAAGGAAGTAAAAAAATAAGGGAGTTCTCCTTTATTTTTACAATAAAATTAAAACGGTTCAATTATGAAAGGGAGGATTTTAGCTAAATGCAAGCACAAGCAAAGAAATTTAATTTTACTAAAGTAGTAGAAACGATGGGAAATATTGCCAATAATAGGTACATGACCGCAATCAGAAACGGAATGAGTGTGATTATCCCCGTTACAATTATTGGTTCAATGTTTATTGTTCTTTTGAATTTACCAAGTGATTCATGGAAAGAATTTATTGCTCCTTTTGCACAAGATTTACGCATACCAATGATTTTTACAATGGACTTTATGTCAATTTATGTCTGTGTTGGTGTTGCTTCCTCATTGGCGAGTGTTTACAAAATTGATAAAACATCTACAAGTGTCTTAGCTGTTTTAGCCTTTTTAATTGCAGCAATCACACCAGCAAATATTAGTGCCGAAATTGCTGAGAGTACTGGTCTTGGTGTTAGTGGAACAGTATTACCGATGGGGAATTTTGGTGCTGGTGGTTTGTTTACGGCTATTGTTTTATCTATTTTTACAGTAGAAGTAGTTCGTTTTTGTAAGCAAAGAAACCTTGTGATTAAAATGCCAAACGGTGTGCCAACTTCAGTTATTAATTCATTTGCAGCTTTAATTCCAGGAGCGTTTGTTATTGCGACAGCTTGGGTCCTTAAGGTTGTTTTCAATTTTAATATTAACAGTGCATTGCAATGGGTCTTTTCTCCAATTCGATTTTTTGCCGGAGACAACGCATTATCAGTTATTATTCCAATTTTATTGATTACGATTGTTTGGATTTTTGGTATTCATGGAATGATTATTGCAACACCAATTCTTTATCCATTCTGGTATGAAAATTTAAATGCCAATATGAGTGCGGCTGCTGCTGGTGAAGTGATTCCACATTTTATGACAGAGCAGTTTTTCCAATGGTTTGTTTGGATTGGTGGAGCCGGAGCAACGTTATCTTTAGCGTTCTTGATGGCATTTTTAGGAAAATCAGAATTTAGTAAAAAAATGGGTCGTTTCACTATTATTCCGGGTATTTTTAATATTAATGAGCCTTTGATTTTTGGTGTTCCTATTGTGATGAATCCATTTTTTGCTATTCCATTTATTGCTGCACCAATTGCGATGGGCTTAGTTACTTATTTAGCAATGGGAGTGTTTCATTTAGTGAATTATCCAACAGCAATTGCTCCGTGGACTTTACCAGCACCAATTGGCGCGATGATGGCAACAGGTTTAGACTGGCGTGCCGCTGTTTTAGCAATGGTTAATATTGGTGTTGCCGGTGTGATTTATTTCCCATTTTTTAAAGCATTCGATAAGAGCATGCTTGCTAAAGAAGAAGCAGCAAAACTGGAAGAAGCAAACGAACAACAAAACTTACAAATGGTTGAAAGTGTATAAAAGAGGAGAATAGATGTTAGGAATTTCGATTTACCCATATAAGGAAAAAGAAAAAGAGACATTTGCTTATATAGAATTAGCAGCTAAGTATGGATTTGGACGTGTGTTTACAAATCTTTTGATGTTAGAACCAGGAAAAGAAGAAGAGACTTTATCTAAGATGAAAAAGGCGATTCTTCATGCTAGAAAATTCGATATGGAAGTGATATTAGACTTAAATCCAGCTGTTTTTGAACAATTAGGCATTGGTTATAGCGATTTGTCTTTCTTTCAAGAAATGGGTGCTACAGGTATTCGTTTAGACAGCACTTTTGATGGGTTAGTTGAATCTTTAATGACATTTGATCAAACGAATTTAGATTTGGAAGTAAATATTTCAAATGATACTTATTATTTAGAAAATGTCTTGTCTTATCAAGCAAATCGTAAACGAATCATTGGTTGTCATAATTTTTATCCACAACGTTTTACAGGACTTGACTATGATTATTTTATGAAATGTTCTAAGAAATTTAAAAAACTTGGCTTACGCACGGCTGCTTTTGTTAATTCACACGCAGCCAAGCACGGTCCACATGTTTATACAGATGGTTTATGTACACTAGAAATACATCGTGATATGCCAATCGAACTACAAGCAAAACACCTTATCGCAATGGGATTAATTGATGATATTATTATTGCCAATAGTTTTGCAAGCGAAGAAGAATTAAAAACTTTAGGAAATTTTAGACCTGAACAAATAGAGTTAGATGTAGAATTTCTTTCAGGTACAAGTGCAATAGAAGAAGAGATTGTCTTAGAAAATCAACATTTCAATCGAGGGGATATCAATAGTTATTCCATTCGCTCAACTTATGTCAAATTGAAATATAACCAAGAAACGATCGAACCAAATAATACACTTCATGAGATTGATTTTGGAGATATTACCATTGGAAATAATTCATTTGGTCAATATAAAGCCGAGCTAAATATTGTAAAACAAAAAATGCCCAATCAAAAAGAAGAAAAAAACGTAGTAGCAAAAATCAAAGAAGACAATCAGTTTTTAATTCCTTATATTAAACCATGGTCGAAATTCCGTTTTAGAAAAGGAGTTGAAAAATGAGTTTACCTTATCGCCAAATTCATTTAGATTTTCATACACCAAGTTTGCCTTTTGAACTTGCAAAGGACTTTGATAAAAATGAATTTCAAACAAGATTAAAAAAAGCACACGTGAACTCAATCACTCTGGCTGGAAGATGTCATCATGGATATATTTACTACGATAGTCAATTGCCAGCAAAACATCCACAAATGAAAAAAGATTTTTTAATGGAACAAATAGATGCTTGCCATGAAATTGGTGTTCGTGCGCCTATTTATTTAACAGTTGGTTGGGATGCTTTTAGTGCAGACAATCATCCAGAATGGTTAGAGCGAAAAATTGATGGAAGTTTATATGGTTTTGAAGATTTCGGTCAGTTGTCGCCAGGATGGAAAACCTTATGCTTTAATACGCCATATTTGGATTATTTAAAAGAACAAATTTCTGAAACCATTCAACATTTTGGGGAAAAATTAGATGGGTTATTCTTTGATATTGTTTGGCAAGATGTTTGTTACTGTAATAATTGTACGAAAAAAATGATTGAAAAAGGGTATGATCCACAAGATGAAACATTACGTGGGCGCTTTGCCAAAGAAACTGAATTGTTTTTAAAAGAAGAAATTTACAAAACCGTTCAACAGCATAATCATGACTTACCAATTTTCTTTAATGAAGGCAATATTTTACCATCTATTCGTCCAAATTTACATCAATATGGACATTTAGAAATTGAGTCTTTACCAAGTGGTGAATGGGGTTATCAACATTTTCCTACAGTTGCGCGTTATGCCAAAAATCTTGGAAAAGACTATGTAGGAATGACAGGGAAATTTCATAAAGTATGGGCAGATTTTGGAAGTTATAAAAATCAAGCAGCTCTAGAATATGAATGTTTCTTAGCCTTGGCGCATGGATCAAAATGTTCAATTGGCGATCAAATGTATCCTCAAGGAACGCTTCAAAAAACAACTTACGAGCTAATTGGCAAAGTTTATGAGCAAGTAGAACGTTTAGAAAGTTACAACGATGACACAAGCGCAGTAACTGAAATTGCCATTGTTCATCCTGGAATTGTTCAACAAGGAGAGCAAAAAGTAGACCTTTCTTTAGCGGGTGCAGTAAATATGCTAAATGAAGAAGATTATCAATTTGATATTGTCGATCAAATGATGGATTGGCAAAAATATCGTTTGTTAATTTTGCCAGATAAAATTACTTTAACAAAAGAACTAGCACAAAAAATTGAAGAATATCTTAAAAAAGGTGGCAAAATTCTTGCTACTTATCAAAGTGGTTTGAATGAAAGCAAGAATTTTTTGAAAAATTGGGGAATCAATTATGTTAAGGAAAATCCTTTTGTTCCAACTTATGGGATTTATCATCTTGATAATTTGCCAAAAGAGGAGATTGTTCTTCATGGTAAAAGTCTAGAAGTTGAATTAGAAAATGCACAAATACTAGGTGAAGAAATTCGTCCGATGTATCAACGAAATTTCCAACATTATTTTTCACATTTTCAAGCACCAATAGGAGAAAAAAGCGATTATCCAGTTGCAACTCAAAATAATGAAGTCATCTATTTCAGTCATCCATTATTTGAAATGTATAAAATTCATGGCGTGCAGCAATATAAACAAATGGTTATTGAAGCTTTAGTATATCTGTTAGATGGAAAAAAAATAATTCAAACGAACTTGCCAAAAGCATCAGATGTTATTGTAAATAAAAAGAATCATGAAAAAGAAATTCTTGTAAATTTACTTTATTATGTCCCAGAAAGAAAATCTTTATTATTGGATACGATTGAAGACAAAGTTTTACTCAAAGATTATGAAGTTGAATTAGACATATCCTATCTTTTATCCACAAATGAAATTACAATTGATGAGGTAAAATCAATTGTTGACAAACAGAATTTGGAGTTTAACTATCAAAATGGAAAATTAAAGATGCAAATTCCACAAATTCACGGCTATCAAATTATCAAGATTAATTATAATTAAGGAGCAGCAATGGAAGGTTTAGAACTAGTTTCATTCAATATCATCAGCAATGTTGGTACAGCTAAGTCAATGGTTATGGAAGCGATGAAAGAATCGCGTACAGGTAACTTTAAAGAAGCTGAATTGTTAATTGAACAAGCAAATCAATATTTGGTTGTTGGAGAAAAGGAACACTTCAAAGTAATTACTCAAGAAGCAAAAGAAAAAAATGTTGAATTAACTCTTTTATTCATGCATGCCGAAGATCAGTTGATGTCGACTGTTACTTTGCGTGATATTGCTTTAGAAATGATGCATATGAACCAAATGATCTATGAGTTGAAAGCATCTATATAAAAACAAGAGATGAAATCAAATAACAGATTTCATCTCTTGTTTTTTGTGTTTTTCACTAATTTAGCTCATTTTGTTTTTTATGTCGCACGAGTAGTTATTTCTTGATGTGCTAACAAATCAAAAATTCCTTCAATTGTTCGTTTTTCATCTTGTCTATTTATATTTTTTGAGCGCTTACGATACTGCATAGGATTTTCATTATTCATTTGCTTAAATGCTCTAGAAAATGCCACCAAGCTTGCAAAACCACTATCAAAAGCAATTTGTTCAATTGTTTTGTCTGTCGTAATCAATAATTGTGAAGCTTTATTGATTTTCAATGATAAAAGCCAGTTTTTTAAGTTCATTCCCATATCTTTAGAAAATGTTCGCGACAAATGACTACGGTTAACATTTAACTCATCTGCAATCATCTGAACACTTGCTGATTGAGGGAGTTGTTGTTGAACATAATCAATTGTTTTTCTAGTGAGTTCAGATACTTTACTACTTGTATTCATCTTTATTTGTTTTTCTTGAAGAAGTAAAGATAGTATTTTATAGATATTTTGATTTAATAACACTTCTTCTTCAAATGTTTCATTTGTCAAATTCAAACAATTTTTGATAATTTTTGCATAGTTATTTGCTTTTTGATTAGATAAAACATATTGATTATTGGAAAAGATAGAGTGATTGATGATTTGCTTGCTTGTTTTTCCTCCAAAACCAATCCATGCATAGACCCAAGGATTTTGTTTATCTGCTTGATAAAAAGTCAATTCATCTGGTCGAATCAAAAAAAGATCTCCCGCTTTTAAAGGAAACATTTGATTTTTAACATAATAAACACCTTTTCCATCTAGGACAATATGTAAAATAAAATGATTTCTACTGCTTGGTCCAAAAGCGTGCATTGGTAAGGTTTTGGAAAATCCACAAAAAGTAAAATATAAATCACTTTGTAAGAAATATTGATTCTTATGATTAAAAATTGCTTGTTCCATCACAGACCTCACTAGTTTTTTGACTATTTTACCATAAAAAAGAGCACAAAATGTTAAAAAAAGGTCACAAATTTGGAATTATTGAAAACGATTTCGGTATAAAATAGAAGAAAAAAGTAAAAGGGGTACTCTTATGTATTTAGAAAAAACAACACAATCATTTGAAGAGGTGTTTGGAAAGAAATCAACAAAAAATTTTTTCTCACCTGGGCGTATTAATTTAATTGGTGAGCATACGGATTATAATGGAGGTCATGTTTTTCCAGCAAGTATTACAATTGGCACATATGCAGTAGCCGCAAAACGTGAAGATAATCTTATGAAGGTTTATTCCCTTAATTTTGAAAAAGTAGGCGTTATCACATTTAGTTTAGATGACTTGACATACAAAAAAGAAGATGACTGGGCAAATTATATTAAAGGCTATGTTTTGAAACTAAAAGAATCAGGTTATCTGATTGATTCAGGTTTAGAGATGGTGATTTTTGGAAATATTCCAAACGGTGCAGGTCTTTCGTCTAGTGCATCTGTAGAAATGTTGGCAGGAGTTGTCTTTAAAGAATTTTTCGATTTAGATTTACCGACATTAGATATGGTTAAATTAGGAAAATTGGTTGAAAATGAATACATCGGTGTAAACTCAGGCATTATGGATCAATTGGCAATTGCTTTTGGAGAAGTGGATAAGGCGATTTATTTAGATACAAACACATTGACTTATGAAATGGTACCAGCAGCTTTTGGAGAACATGTGATTGTTATTATGAACACCAATAAACGTCGTGAACTTGCGGACTCAAAATACAATGAACGCCGTGCTGAATGTGAAAAAGCCTTATCGATTCTACAAACAAAATTAGATATTCAAAGTCTTGGTGAATTATCATCAGAAGAATTCGATGCACAAAAAGAAATAATTGGGGACGCTACTTTAATCAGACGTGCCAAACATGCAGTTTATGAAAATGAGCGTACACAATTAGCTGTAAAAGCATTAAAAGAGGGTAATTTGGAGGCATTTGGTCAATTATTAAATGCTTCTCATCAATCATTAAAAGAAGATTATGAAGTAACTGGGATTGAACTGGATACTTTGGCAGAAGTTGCACAAAAAGTCGATGGAGTCGTTGGAGCGCGTATGACTGGTGCAGGTTTTGGTGGTTGTGCAATTGCTTTGGTTAGAAATGATGCAGTTGATACGCTTAAGGAAATAGTTGGAAAAACATATCAAGAAGTTACCGGATTAACAGCTGATTTTTATGTTGCTCAAATTGGTCGAGGGGCTGGAAAACTATAATGAAAATAACAAAAAAAGATTTTGGTTTGGGTTATACGCTTATCGAAATTGAAAATGATAATGGCGTAAAACTCAGAGTTTCAGATTTAGGTGCTAGAATTGTTGGTCTTTTGATTCCAGGAGAAAAAACACGTGATTTAGTAGTTGGCTTTGATAATGCTCAAGAATATATTCAAAAGGATTTATATGTAGGCGCAACAATTGGAAGAACGGCTGGAAGACTAATCGGTGGTAATTTTAAAATTAATGAAACAATTTATCAAGCAGATGTGAATGAACACACAGGAAATACACTTCATGGGGCAAACGGATTTATTTCAGATAAATGGACTTTTTCAATTAAAAATAATGAAGTTGTTTTCACACATACAAGTCCTGACGGTGAATATGGTTATCCAGGAAATTTATCTGTTGAAGTAAAATACACTTTGAATAATGACAATATTTGGAGTGTGGAGTATCAAGCAAAAACTGATAAAGATACGTTATTTAATCCAACGAATCATGTTTATTTTAATTTAACAGGAAATGTTGAAAACACAATCAATGAACATATGTTAATGATTGATGCAGATGAATTTCTTCCTTTATCACAACATTCAACACCAATTGGCATTAAGGAAAAAGTAAAAGAAACTGTCTTTGATTTTCGTCAACCAAAAAGATTGTCAGAAGTATTTGCAAGTGATTTTCCACAAAAAAAATTAGTTGATGGCATTGATCACCCATTTTTATTGAATAAAACAAAAAATAAACTAGATGCAGCACTATTTCTTCCAAAAGAAAACATATCAATTGAAGTAACAACAAGTGAACCAGCAGTAATTATCTATACCGCAAATGGTTGGCCTGATGGGTTAGATGTGCGTGGACAATCCTCAGTAAAACACAGTTCGATTACGTTTGAAACACAAGTTGCCCCGGGAGCAGTAGAATTTCCAGAGCTAAAATTAGGTACAATCATCTTAAAAGCGAATGAAACTTATACGTCAAAAACAGACTATAAGATAAAATTTTAAGGAGCAAAATAATGAAAATAAGTCAAGCAGTACATGATTTTGTTCAACTTGCGATAAAAATGGAAACTTTTGCTTTAATGGATAGAGTGTATCTTGAAAATAGAGTATTAGCATTAATCGGTGAAGATTCAATGCAAAAAATAAGTCAAACTTCCTCAAAAGATTCTTTAGAAATTCTAGATATTTTGGTCGACACTGCAAGGAAAAATAAAAAATTTGAAACAATTACTCAGCAAGAAATTTTTGAAGCACAATTAATGGATCTTTTGACACCTGTACCTAGTCAAGTGAATCAAACATTCCACGAATTAGCAAAAGAAGATAGCAAACAAGCTACAAACTATTTTCATAATTTAGGCAAACAGACGAATTATATTCAAACTAGAGCGGTAAAAAAAAATATTCATTACTTGCATGAAACAAAATATGGTGAGATTGAAATTACAATTAACTTATCAAAACCAGAAAAAGACCCAAGAGAAATAGCAAAAGCAAAATTAATCAAAGAAAATGATTATCCAATTTGTCAATTATGTATGGAAAATGAAGGTTATTTAGGTAGAATGAATCATCCAGATAGAAGCAATCACCGTATTATTCGTTTAAACTTAAATAATGAGCAATGGGGATTTCAATATTCCCCTTATGCTTATTTTAACGAACATTCCATTATTTTGAACACAAAGCATATTCCAATGAAAATTGATGAACGAACGTTTCGCAATCTATTTGCTTTTGTTGAACAATTTCCGCATTATACTGTCGGCTCAAATGCAGACTTGCCAATTGTTGGAGGCTCAATTTTGACACACGACCATTATCAATCAGGCAATCATGAATTTCCAATGGCAAAGGCAACTATTCGTAAAGTCATTCATCTATCTGATTTCCCACAGATACATGCAGGTATTTTAAATTGGCCAATGAGCGTGTTACGTTTACAAAGTGAGAAAAAGGAAGACTTGGTAAAGGCAAGTTTATTTGTTTTAAGTAAATGGAAAAATTATTCAGATGAGCGTGTACAAATTGTTGCAAAGACAAACGATGGAATTGAGCATCACACGATAACTCCAATTGTTAGAAGGCGTAATCACTTATATGAAATCGATTTAGTTTTACGTGATAATAATGTAAGTGATGAACATCCAGATGGTATTTTTCATCCTCACAAAGAAGTACAACATATTAAGCAAGAAAATATTGGTCTTATTGAAGTTATGGGACTAGCTATTTTGCCACCAAGATTAAAGACAGAACTAAGAGAAGTTGAAAATTATTTATTAGAAAATGAAAACACAATTTCACCGATTCATTTATCATGGGCACAAGAAATAAAAGAAAAAAATGAAATCACCTCACAAAATGTCCGCTCGATTGTTGAAAAGAATGTTGGTGAAAAGTTTCTACAAGTTTTATCTCATGCAGGTGTCTTTAAGGATACGAATGAAGGACACCTTTCATTTGAGCGATTTATTTATTTTTTAAACGAAGCAAACATAAAATAAGAGGAGAAAAAGAAAAGATGAAAAAAGTAGAAACAATTCTTAAACTAAAGGCTGCAGGTGTGATTGTTGTTGTACGTGCAGATAGTGCAAAAGACGCAATCTTAGCAAGTGAATCACTGATTGAAGGTGGATTAAGAGGAATTGAAATAGCTTTTACAACCCCAAATGCAATTCAAGCAATCACTCATTTGGCACAAAAGTATAAAGATGATCCAGAAGTAGTGATAGGAGCTGGAACCGTTCTTGATGAAAGTTCAGTTGTAGCGGCAATTCAGGCAGGTTCTTCTTTTGTTGTTAGCCCTTGTTTTAACAAAGAAAGTGCAAAAGTATGTAATTTATATCAAATTCCATACTTGCCAGGATGTTTAACCCCAACTGAAATTCGCGAGGCATTGGTATATGGTGCAGATATTATAAAACTATTCCCAGGAAGCGCATTTTCACCAAATTATATTTCAAATATAAAAGCACCTCTTCCACAAGTAAACATTATGCCAACAGGTGGGGTGAATCTTGAAAATATGCACGAATGGTTTGAGTCAGGTGTCTTTGCTGTAGGAATTGGTGGAGACTTGATGAAGCCCCTTGCAAAAAGAGATTTTGAAGGAATAAAAGAAAAAGCGAAAAAATATAAAGAAAAATTAATGCAAATTCAATCCCAAAATTAAGTAAATAATGGAGAGATTATATGATTACAGTAAGATTACTCAATGAACAAAAAGAAACAATTAACGAACATCATCATTTAAAAGAAGCTTATCTTGCTTATAAAAATCGCTCTTATAACGAAGGAGAAATTATTCAAATTGAGTCAGATAAAAAAGATACATTTATCTGGGTTCAAGTAGATTCTAGCCTTTGTCCAAGTTTGATTTATATGAAAAATAAAATATTTGAATTTCCTATTTTATTTGATCATCAGATGAAGCAAGCTTATCCACCATCACTTTTTACAGGAGAAGACCACTATATTCGAGCTTTTACAGCAAGTGATGAAGAAATTTATGCTTACCGTAATTTATCTTTAAATCCACATGATCAAAAACATGAAACAGGTGCTTATCCTCATGCCTATGCCAATGTCGAAACAAGAAACGATTCAACATTTTTTGCAAGAAATGCAATTGATGGTATAATTGCAAATGAAAATCATGGTCCTTATCCCTATCAATCGTGGGGAATTAATCAACAAAAAGATGCACAAATTACAATTGACTTTGGACGAGAAGTTGAAGTTGATAAATTAGCAATTGTTCTTCGAGGAGATTATCCACATGATAGTTATTGGAAACAAGCAACAATTGAATTTTCAGATGAAACTACACATCTTATTGAATTAACAAATGCACTAGACAGACAGTATTTTTCATTTACACCAAAGAAAACAAGTAGAATTACAATGAAAAATTTAATCAAACATGAAGATGAATCTCCTTTTCCAGCATTAACGCAATTGGAAGTATATGGAAAAGAAATGAAAGATACTCTAAACTAGGGTGTGTCATAAAATTATTAAAACAATAAATTCGAGCTACTTTTTCCATATTTTTCGTTAAAATTTTCAACTTATGAACCACATAAGCTGAAAATTTTGCCTCGAATATGAAAAGAGTAGCTCAGATTTGTTAGAAATAATAGTTTTTAGACACACCTTAGAAAGTATGAAAAGAATTCAAAAAAAGAAAAAGGAGTTTTTTTATGACAGTACTTATATTAGGTGGTGCAGGTTATATTGGTTCACATGCAGTAGACCAATTAATCAATCAGGGATATGATGTTGCAGTAATTGATAATTTATTGACAGGACATAGGAAATCCGTTCATCCTCAAGCAAGATTTTACGAAGGGGATATCCGTGACAAAGCTTTTATGCGTAGTGTGTTCAAACAAGAAACAATTGAAGGAATTATGCATTTTGCTGCTTTTTCCTTAGTTGGTGAATCAATGGAATTTCCCTTAAGTTATTTTAATAATAATGTCTATGGGGCACAGATAACCTTAGAGGTAATGGAAGAATTCGGTGTACGTAATATTGTCTTTTCATCAACAGCAGCTACTTTTGGTATTCCTAAAGAAGTACCTATTAAAGAAACAACAGCAACCCATCCGATTAATCCATATGGTGAGTCAAAATTAATGATGGAAAAGATGATGAAATGGCAAGCACAAACTGGAAAAATGAATTATGTTGCTTTGCGTTATTTTAACGTTGCAGGAGCCAAAGAAGACGGAACAATTGGAGAAGCACACACTTGTGAAACTCATCTAATTCCAATTATTCTTCAAGTTGCTTTAGGTCAGCGTAAAGAATTAACAATTTATGGCAATGATTATAATACGCCAGATGGCACCAATATTCGTGATTATATTCATGTGACAGATTTAATTAATGCGCATATTTTGGCTTTAGATTATCTGAAAAATGGAGGAAAAAGCGATGTTTTCAACTTAGGTTCAGCCAGTGGTTTTTCTAATTTAGAAATGCTTGAAGCTGCAAGAGCTGTTACTGGTCATCCAATCCCAACTCAATTTGGTGATAGACGACCAGGAGACCCAGATATTTTGATTGCATCAAGTCAAAAAGCAAAAGAAATTCTTGGATGGCAAGCAGAATATACCTCAATCAAAGAAATTATTGCAAGTGCGTGGAAATGGCATCAATCTTATCCAAATGGTTATACACAGTAGATAGTCTCTGAGATTAATTACTTTGTTAAACACCACGAAATTCCTCAAACTTTCAAAAAAGGGCTGGGATATACGAACATGTTCGTATATCTCTGCCCCTTTTTGAAATATTAGCCAAAACCAACACTACTCCAAAGGTTCATCACTTGTTCAGACTAACTATTTTTGTTCAAAATTATCTGATTATCTGCTACAACCAATAATCCTTCGGCGTCAAAACAGGCTCCAACTCACAAATGGCCCTGTCAATCATCTGACTAATTTTCTTTGCACTAGCATAAGTAACTTCCCCTTTTTCCGTCTCCAAATAAGCAAATAAAGGAAATTCCAAATCAAAAACCTTTTTATATCCTTTTACCGAGTCAGCAATCAATTTATTCGCCAAACCATCCGACCAGATAAGAAAATTCGCACTAACCTGATTGCGCCCAAAGTCTATATGTTTTACCTGTTTCATTTTTAACACCCCTTTTTCATATTACTTATAGTTTAAAATAAATCGTATCAAAATTCAAGTGAAATAAATATTAAAAGCATTCTTCACTACATTCACAATCTTTTTTTGTTATGATTAAATTAATACAAAATCAAGGAGTCAAAATATGACAAATAGTGGGAAAAAATCCATACACACACAAGCAGAATTTACCGACAAACAGCTCATTGAGTTATATGAACGGATGTGGGATATTCGCCTGTTTGAAGAAGAAATAGATAAATTATTTGCTCAAGGATTCATTCACGGCACCACTCATCTAGCAATCGGACAAGAAGCAAGTGCAGTAGGTTCAGGTGCTGTGCTGAAAAAAACGGATTGGATTACTTCAACGCATCGTGGTCATGGGCATACCATTGCTAAAGGTTGTGATATTAATGAAATGATGGCTGAACTTTTTGGGCGAACGACTGGCACCAACAATGGCAAAGGTGGTTCCATGCATATTGCCGATTTGGATACTGGAAATTTAGGTTCAAATGGTGTAGTTGGTGGTGGCTTTCCAATTGCAGTTGGTGCCGCCTTATCTTCAAAGTTAAAAGGAGATGAGAAAGTAACTTTTTCTTATGGTGGTGACGGTTCAACCAATCAAGGCTCTTTCCATGAATCTGTCAACATGGCATCCATTTGGAATTTACCAGTCGTCTTTTTTATTGAAAATAATCTTTATGCCATTAGTGGACGTGTGGAAAAAATGATGAATGTGGAAAACATTTCTGTTCGTGCCAAAGCGTATGGGATTCAAGGAGTTACGATTGATGGCAATGATTTAATCGCTGTGATAAATGCAACTTATGAAGCGGTCGAAAAAGCCAGAAGAGGAGAAGGACCAACTTTAATTGAATCCATGACCTACCGTGTAAAAGGACATTCCAAATCAGATAATAAACACTATCGACCAGATGAAGAAGTCAATGAGTGGCGCCAAAATCGTGATCCATTAAAATTAACCAAAGAAAAATTTATCCAAGCTGGTATTTTTTCACAAGAAGAAGCTGAAGAAATTCGCTTACGTTCTAGACAAAGAATTCAAGAAGCAATAATATTTGCACAAGAAAGTCCAGTTGTTGGTGTAGATACATTATTCACAGATATTTTTGCAGATTAGGGGGAAAAGATGATGAGAGAAATTACTTATTCACAGGCAATCAATGAAGCCATGTCTGAGGCAATGAGAGAAGATGCATCTGTCTTTTTAATTGGCGAAGATATTGGTATTTATGGTGGAGCT
>JAITWV010000383.1 GCA_031285105.1 Streptococcaceae bacterium
GAAGCAAAATTAGTCGAACGCCCACCAGTAGTAACAATCATGGGACACGTCGACCACGGGAAAACAACTTTACTTGATACATTGCGCAACTCACGCGTCACAAGTGGAGAAGCAGGTGGAATTACTCAGCATATCGGTGCTTACCAAATCAGTATCGACGGCAAACCAATCACCTTCTTAGATACACCAGGACACGCGGCATTTACCTCAATGCGTGCACGTGGAGCATCAGTTACAGACATTACTATCTTAGTAGTAGCAGCTGATGACGGTGTGATGCCACAAACAGTTGAAGCGATTAACCACGCCAAAGCTGCCGGTGTACCAATCATCGTAGCGGTAAACAAAATTGACAAACCAGGTGCAAACCCTGATCGTGTCATCCAAGAATTATCAGAACACGAATTAATCCCAGAAGCATGGGGTGGAGAAACAATCTTCGTTAACATTTCAGCTAAGTTCAACCAAGGTATCGATGAATTACTAGAAAATATCTTATTATTAGCCGAAGTAGAAGAATTAAAAGCAGACCCTACAATGCGCGCCATCGGTACAGTTATCGAAGCACGTTTGGATAAAGGAAAAGGGCCAGTTGCAACTTTACTCGTTCAAGGTGGAACACTAAACATCCAAGACCCAATCGTAGTCGGTAACACATTCGGTCGTATCCGTACCATGACCAATGACCGCGGACGTCGTGATAAAACTGCCGGACCATCAGCACCAGTCGAAATTACCGGTTTAAATGATGTCCCACAAGCAGGTGATCATTTCGTAGTCTTTGAAGATGAGAAAACCGCTCGTGCAGCCGGTGAAGAGCGTGCAAAACGTGCTCAAACCGCTCAACGTAAAGTGAAATCAGCCGTTTCATTAGACAACTTATTTGATACCCTAAAAGATGGGGAAATCAAAGAAGTTAACGTAATCATCAAAGCCGACGTACAAGGAACAGCCGAAGCACTATCAACTTCATTACAAAAAATTGAAGTTGAAGGCGTGCGTGTGAAAATTGTTCACTCAGCCGTTGGAGCAATTAACGAGTCTGACATCACATTAGCTGAAGCATCAGGAGCGATTATTGTCGGATTTAACGTTCGTCCAACACCACAAGCCCGTGTTCAAGCTGAAGCAGATGGCGTTGATATTCGTTTACACCGTATCATCTATAACGTAATCGAAGAAATTGAAACAGCAATGAAAGGTATGTTAGATCCTGAATTTGTTGAGAAAATTACTGGTGAAGCAATGATCCGTGAAACCTTCAAAGTATCAAAAGTTGGTACAATTGGTGGATTCTTCGTGACAAACGGCTTCATTCAACGTGGTTCAGGCGTTCGTGTCGTTCGTCAACAAGTCGTAATCTTTGAAGGCGAGTTAGCCTCATTGAAACACTACAAAGATGACGTCAAAGAAGTACGTAAAGGCTTTGAAGGCGGATTGATGATTAAAGACTTTAACGACTTACAAGTGGATGACGTAATCGAAGGCTTCGTAATGGAGGAAGTGAAACGCTAATGGCAAAATTTAGAGGATTACGTGTGGCACAAGAAGTTCAACGAGAAGTAAACGATATTCTCTTGAAAAAAGTTCGTGACCCACGCGTAAAAGATGTAACAGTTACCGATGTTCACGTAACTGGCGATCTTTCTCAAGCCACCGTTTATTACAGCATTTTAAGCGATCTTGCAAGTGACGTGAAAGCTGTCCAAACAGGACTAGAAAAATCAAAAGGCCTAATCAAACGTGAACTAGGACAAAGATTAACATTATACAAAATTCCAGAATTATTCTTTGAACGTGATGCCAGTGTGCAAGAAGGAAACAAGATTGATGCTTTGATTCGTGATTTGAATAAAAAAGAATTTTAAATTTATGACCACTGACCTAATAAAAAACGTCAGTGGTTTTTGTTATTTTTTTCCTTAAAAAAGAAAAAAATGACAGAACGAAAAAATTCTTTTATATAGAAAAAAATGAAAAGCTTATTTTTTACTTTTGATTAGAAAAAATGGAAAGCCTAAATGTTCTAATAATAAGAAAAAAATGAATTGGTTAAGATAACGGTTATTTAAAACGGCAGAATATTCGATTTATTGTTGAAAATGATACGTAATTAGCATGTATATATATATATATATATAGTTATTTAATTCGATTATAAATAACAAACCCTCCTGTTAATTTTTCTAATATTCTCTTATTCATTATAAAATATAGATGATGAAAGAGGACTCGGAAAAAAGAGGAGGTGGTCAAAATGAGAATGAAAAGCAAGCAAAAACAAAAAGTTTTTTATGTAGTAATTGTTATTTTAATGCTTGTTGTAAACACTGGTTGCACTAAATCGGACAATGCTCAAATTGATCACAACATCACTTCAAGTAGTTCTAGTTACAATAATGCCAAAAAAGAACGGGTAACTGATGTAACGACTACAAAAAAAGAGGATGAAGGAACAGATGGACAAGTACCGCCAACTGAAAATAAACAAGAAGAACAAATAAAAGATACTACTCCACAAGAAAGTCACCCCCCAGAAAACTCTCAAGTCCAAACGCAACCAAGTCATGAATCAAAAATAAACACAAACACGCAACCAATTGAAAAAACAACCATTCCAGTAACTCAAACCAAAGAACAAGTAACACAAACAGCCAAAACAATGTATATTTCTAATCAAGCAATTCACTATGAAAATGGTGGGCAAAACAGCGGGCAAGCAATCATTAACAGTGACCCAAACCATCTAGTTTCAACTTGGGGAGGCAATCCAGTTCAATCTTCAACAGACAACCAAAATACCCATTTTATAGGGCATAATGTTGGTGTATTTACCTGTTTATTAGGGGTGAAATTAGGTGATATGGTCACAATTACTGATGAAGATAATCAAGTTGCTAATTATATAGTAGACGATATTCATCTTACCGATACCCAAGGATATGATGTCGATACAAAAGAAGATTTATGGGCACGTATAACTGAACCAGGAACCACAGAACGCATTACCTTGCAGACTTGTTATGGCGATGCGTATCGATTAATTATTTTTGCAAGTAAAGTATAAAAAGATAGAAGTTGATTCGTGATTTGAATCAACTTCTATCTTTTTTTGTTTTCCCCGCAAAAGTAATAAAATTCCTTCATCAATTGAAGTAGATAGCTAAAAAATTTTGAAATGATTGACTTTCATAAAAATAACAGAAAATCACGTAAAATAAGGTGTTTTATTTGAGTTCAGATTACAAAATGGTTAACATTAAATTAGATATAATTCATTTTATTTAAATATTTTTAACTATTTTGAAAAAACTTTTGGTCGATGTTTGAAGTGAGGTGAGGGATATTGCAAAAAAAGTCGAAGAATAAGCAAAAGATTAAGGTCTGGAGGTACTTTTTTGCGAAGGTGTTTATCGTATTAGGCGCTTTAGGTTTTTTAGCTCTAGGGTTATATCCTCTTGTCGTTGATAGTTTAAATGATTGGTTAGATGATCGGATTATTACACAATTTACCAATAAAGCCAATGAAGAATATTTAGCTGACCTTCAAGCGCGAACTGAAGCAGGAGCCTATAGGGAACAACTCAGACAAATCGCCCTACAAGATCCATTCTCACAAGAAAGCTTAGATAATGCCAATGTGGTAAGGCGAAGTCCTGCTTATTATACCGAACGGACATTAGGAATTATTTACGTACCAAGCATCAATGTGAGCTTACCGATTTTTGATTCGACTCACGAAGATTTTCTAAGCGTGGGAGCCGCCTGGATTGCCTCGTCTGACTTTCCAAGTGGAGGAGAGGGAAGACATACAGTTATATCCGCTCATTCAGGTTTACCATCAGCGACTTTGTTTACCAACTTAGAAGAAATGAAAGAAGGCGATATATTTATCATAGACAGAGGACAACAAAACTACCTTGCCTATGAAGTCTTCCGCATTAAAGTTGTCGAACCTGATGATTTAAGCATGATTCAAGTAGAAGAAGGACGTGATTTAGCTAGTTTATTAACCTGTACGCCTTATATGATTAATACCCATCGTTTGATTGTTACAGGAGAGAGAATTCCTTTTACACCAAATATGAGAAGTGAGATTGAAAATCATATTGCA
>JAITWV010000396.1 GCA_031285105.1 Streptococcaceae bacterium
TTGAATACAAAGGTACTCGTGTAAACATCATGGACACACCAGGACACGCGGACTTTGGTGGTGAAGTAGAACGTATCATGAAAATGGTTGACGGTGTAGTTTTAGTCGTCGATGCTTACGAAGGAACCATGCCACAAACACGTTTTGTATTGAAAAAAGCTTTAGAACAAGATTTGACACCAATCGTTGTTGTAAACAAAATCGACAAACCATCTGCTCGCCCTTCAGAAGTAGTAGATGAAGTGTTAGAATTATTCATTGAATTAGGTGCAGACGATGAGCAATTAGAATTCCCAGTTGTTTATGCTGCAGCGGTTAATGGAACATCATCATTATCAGATGACCCAGCAGACCAACAACAAACAATGGAACCAATCTTTGACACAATCGTTGAGCATATTCCAGCACCAGTGGATAACTCAGATGAACCTTTGCAATTCCAAGTATCATTATTAGACTACAATGACTATGTTGGACGTATTGGTATTGGACGTGTTTTCCGTGGAACAATTGCTGTTGGTGATAGCGTAACTTTATCAAAACTTGATGGCACAACCAAAAACTTCCGTGTGACTAAATTATTTGGTTTCTTCGGTTTACAACGTGTCGAAATTAAAGAAGCAAAAGCTGGAGATTTAATTGCGGTTTCAGGTATGGAAGACATTTTCGTTGGTGAAACAGTAACCCCAACTGATGCTGTTGAAGCTTTACCAGTTTTACGTATTGATGAGCCTACTTTGCAAATGACTTTCTTAGTAAATAATTCTCCATTTGCAGGTCGCGAAGGAAAATGGATTACCGCTCGTAAAGTTGAAGAACGTTTAATGGCAGAATTACAAACAGACGTATCACTACGTGTTGAAAATACTGACACACCAGATAAATGGATTGTTTCAGGTCGTGGAGAATTACATTTATCTATCTTAATCGAAAACATGCGTCGTGAAGGGTACGAATTACAAGTATCACGTCCAGAAGTTATCGAACGTGAGGTAGATGGTGTGATTTCAGAACCATTTGAACGTGTACAAATCGACACGCCAGAAGAATACCAAGGTTCAATTATTCAAGCTTTATCAGAACGTAAAGGTGAAATGTTAGACATGGTTTCCACTGGTAACGGACAAATGCGTTTAATCTTCTTAGTACCAGCACGTGGATTAATCGGATTTACAACTGAATTTATGTCAATGACACGCGGTTACGGAATTATGAACCATACTTTTGACCAATACCTTCCAATGATTAAAGGAACAATTGGTGGACGTACTCGCGGAGCTTTAGTGTCAATTGATACTGGAAAAGCAACTACTTATTCAATCATGGCAATTGAAGAACGTGGAACAATCTTTGTTAATCCAGGTACAGAAGTCTATGAAGGAATGATTATTGGTGAAAACTCTCGTGAAAATGACTTAACTGTGAATATCACAAAAGCCAAACAAATGACTAACGTGCGTTCTGCCAATAAAGACCAAACTTCAGTAATTAAAACACCTAAGATTTTAACATTGGAAGAATCTTTAGAGTTTATGGCTGATGATGAGTATTTAGAAGTAACTCCTGAGTCAATTCGCTTACGTAAACAACTTTTAAACAAAGCTGAACGTGAAAAAGCAGCGAAAAAGGCTAAAAAAGTGGATTAATTAAATAAAAGTCCTTGAGTTCTCTACGAGCTTCAAGGGCTTTATTTGATTTATCACACGCATTTACCTATAATTTAAAAAAAGACACAAAAGGAGAAAAAATATGTTCTCAATCAAAATAAATAACCTTGAGCAAACACAAGAGTTAGGTGTTTATCTAGGCAAAACTGCACAGCCTTCTAATAATATTATTTTATCAGGTGACTTAGGGGCAGGTAAAACAACTCTTACTAAAGGAATTGGTCAAGGAATTGGCATTAAACAAATGATTAAATCCCCAACTTACACCATTATCAGAGAATACGAACAAGGAAGAATGCCCCTTTACCATATGGACGTTTACCGAGTGCAAGAAGGAATAGACGAACTTGGTTTAGATGATTATTTTGAAGGAAATGGCTTAAGTGTGATTGAATGGGGCGAGATGCTTGGTGAAGAGTTGCCAGAAGATTATCTAAAAATCACGATTGAAAAAATAGAAGATACCGATAAAAGAATAATCTACTTTGAACCAAAAGGTAAAAAAGCTCAAAATTGGTATGAACAAATTCAAAAAGATTGGAAAAACGAAAATGAGTGAAGAAATTAATTTAATTATTCGCCAGGCAATTCCAGACGATGCCGAAAATTTACTTTATACCCTAAATCAAATTCGCCAAGAAACGGATTTTCTAACAATGGATGAAAATGATGTGAATATAAGCATTGAATTTCAACGTCATCAGTTAGAAAATATTTATGAATCTGAAAATAATGTTTTAATTTTAGCTTTTGATGGAGAAAAAATTATTGGCTCTATTTCCGTTCATGCCAATTCACAACATCGTATTAAACACATTGGAGAAATAGGCATCTCGATTTTAAAAGAATATTGGGGTTTAGGGCTTGGTAGCATTTTACTAGAAGAAGCTATTTATTGGGCAAAAGAGTCGGGGATTATTCGTCGTTTAGAGTTAACCGTACAAAAGCGTAATCAAAAAGCCATTCATTTATATGAAAAATTTGGCTTTCAAACCGAAACAATCATGCAACGTGGGGCAGTTGATGAACAGGACAATTTTTTAGATGTTCATTTGATGAGCTTGTTGATTGATCCTGAGTAAGAAAACGTTAAATTATTTGTAATTAAAATAACGTATTTCAAAATGTTATTGCCTTTATTTGTCATATTTAGGATAATAGGAAGGAAGCATTTTGCTTATGAATATTATACAAGGAGTTAATTATGACTTTAGCAAAAAAAATTACGCTAATTATCTTATCAATTATTGCAATTGGTACAGTTAGTGTTACTGCCTTTGGGATGCGTGTGTATCTTGAAGCACAAAGAGCCATGGAAAAATCTTACACCCCCATAGCCACAGCAGCTGAAGCCCAAGCCAAAGTTCAACGCGTACAAGCAACTGAGCCGATTTCAATTTTGTTAATGGGACTTGATACAGGTGGTGTTGGTCGTGAAGAAAAGTTTGTAGGGCGCAGTGACACAATGATGGTTGTAACAATTAACCCAACCAAAGAGCAAACGACGATTGTTTCTTTAGACCGCGATGCATTAGTAAGTTTTGGGATTAATGAACCTATTAGTATTCCAGATGTAGGGACGCTCAGCACTTTTTCAGATAAATTAAATCATACATTTGCTTATGGTGAAGCGGCATTAACAATTAGCACAGTGGAAAAATTGCTTGATATTGATATTACATATTATGCTGCAATGAACTTTCAAGGACTAAGTGATTTAGTTGATGCTGTTGGTGGTATTCACGTCAACAATAAATTAGGTGAATTTACTGTAGAAGATGGACCAACTTATAAAGTAACCGTTCCAGCAGGAGAACAGGTAATGAGTGGAAAAATAGCACTTGCCTATGCTCGCATGCGTTATGATGATCCTGAAGGAGATGTAGGAAGACAAAGACGTCAAAGAGAAGTAGTAGAAAAAATTGTCGATCGCTTATTATCAGCCAATACCTTAACGAATTTCCAAAATGTCTTTAATGCTGTTTCTCAAAATATGATTACCGATGTTCGTTTTGGCACAATGACTGATATTGCTGAAAGTTACCGTGCAGCAGCAAATAACATTAAGTCTTATCAATTAGTCGGTATCGGACAACAATTAAACGGGACATACTTCCAAATTTTACCAGCACAAAGTATATTAGAAATATCAAATGTTTTACGTGTACAAATGCATGAACCTGAGATTACTGAGTTAAATCCACAAATTTTAACTTGGGAAAATCAAATGGGCTTTGCTGCACCAGTTATTTTTGACATTACAACTGGACGAGAAAAAGAAGTGCCGCTTGAAATAGATAATACAAGTCAAAGACAACAAGACGTAGCAAGTGGTTATTAGACCTATCGATATCTGAGCGCACTTGAGCGAACGGCTAATTTTTTGTTCACCTTCGTTGTTCGTGCGTTAAATACGTAAAGTATTCGCCTCCTCACGCCTTGTTGAACAAGAAAATTAGCTCGTTCATTCAAACACGTCAGTTATCGAGAGGTCTATTAAATAATTGACTTAAACTATTTATAGTGGTAAATTTATTTTTATAGAAATTCCATGAAAGATAAATGTAATTTGGATTGTTTTAGAGAGTTGTCGTTTGGTGAAAGACAATACATGAAGAGATTATTGACATATCTTGAGAATCTAGTAGGAAATGACTAGACGTGTGCGAGCGTTAATCGTTTGAGAGGGAGAAAGGTATTCTTTTTTCCAAATCTAGGTGGTACCGCGCGTGTAATTTTCACTCGTCCTTGGAGTTTATTCAAGGGCGAGTTTTTTTATTAGTACAACAACAATTTAGGAGGAATCAAAAAATGGCTAATTTACAAAGACCAAAAGGCACCAACGACATTTTACCAACAGATATTCCCTATTGGCAATTTGTCGAAGATACAGCAAATTCAGTATTTAAAGACTATCAATATCAAGAAATCCGCACTCCGATTTTTGAACATATCGAAGTAATTAAACGTTCAGTTGGAGAAACGTCAGATATTG
>JAITWV010000012.1 GCA_031285105.1 Streptococcaceae bacterium
GAAAATTCAGATAAATCATTATTTTGATACGGATAGTTTTGATTTAGGACAACAAAAAATGGGCTTGCGTGTGCGAGAGTTTACAAATCGTTTTGAGGCAACTTTGAAAATACCACAGCCTCATGGTTTGTTAGAAATTTCAGATGAGTTGGCTTATGAAAAAACGCAAACTACACTAGCGAAAGGTTTGTTTCCTGAAAGTCCATTTGTTGAACAAGCACTTCCAGTGGTAACAAGTAAACTAGTGCCTATCGGAAGTTTAAAAACTGCTCGCATTGAATTTCCAATTAAAGAAGGTTTATTGGCAATTGATGAAAGTTGGTATTTTAACAAACATGATTATGAACTAGAATTAGAAGTTGAAAATAAAACATTCACGAAAGAAGATTTTTTCACTTATTTACAACAATTAAACATCCCTTACAAAAAAGCTCAAAACAAAATCGTCCGAATGTTAAATGCTAGAAAATAGGCTTAGATTTTACAATTATCTGAACATTTTATTCTTTTCTTTACCATTTATTCGTATTACTTTTGAAATTTCTATTTTTTTGTTATGATATTTTTGTTGAGAAGAGTAAAAGAAATTTTGGGGCGAAAAGATGATTGAATTATATATTTTTGTTAATCCACTTGGATTAGAAAGTTTAAAAGCTGAAAAAGAAGTGATGCGATTGGCTGAGGAATTAAATACCAAAATCCATTATCGCTTTATTCCAATTGTGAATTTAAAGAGCATTCAATCCAGACTAAAAGCTAATGGCAAAAATCATTTGGATTTACAAGTAATCAATGAAGAATTTACTAACCGCTATAGTGCTGCTTTAGATTTAAAAGCTGTTTTATTACAAGGTCGTAAAATTGGTCGCCGGTTTTTAATGGAACTTCAAGAAGCAGTCCAGCTAGGTGGTCGCATTTATTCTCAAGAGTTGGTTTTTGAAATCCTAGAGCGTTTAAACTTAGATAAAGAAGCATTTTTAGCAGCTAGAAAAAGCGATTTAGTTAAGATTGCCTTCAAACAAGACCAACAAATGGTTCATGAAATGGGCTTAGTACATTTACCAAATGCTGTTTTTTTCAATTATGAGTCTGAAGAAGATGGGTTTATCATTGAAGAGCCTACTTTATTGAATCTTCATCAGTATTTTGAAGATATTTTCCATGAGCACTTGAAAGCTTATCATTTGAATCCACGAAACCTTAATACACAGGCAAATAAACAATTAAAGTTGGTTTAAATAAAAGAGGCTGGGACAAAACGATTTTTTAACTATAATTTTCAGTCGAATAATGTAAAAACCTCCCCCAATCTATCATCAAAGATAGATTGTGGGAGGTTTTTGAGATTAAAGTTTTGTGCTAGTGCTTGAACGTTCGTTTTTATTCTACGCATTCAGAGTTTTGTCCCAGCCTCTTTTTGAGTTATCCTGCTTTTTTATTAACATAGTTATAAAGTTCTTCTAATGTGTCAACCAACCCATCTTCTGCGGTGGATTTAAGCATTTCCTCCATTTGGTCAACCATAGCTTGAGCACTTGTTTCTACTTTCTTAACATTTTGATTCATCACTTTAAAATCAACCTTTTCATCATTATGCAATTCTTCCAAAGTTTGGGTTAATGCCACCAGTGCTTCTTTAAAGGCAATTGTTTTTTCTTTAAACCGTTCATCTTGGACTACATCTGTATCAATTTCACTTGTAATATCGCGAAGGGCATTCAGTAATTCATAAGTATCTGATGAATTAGCTGCTTTAGTTAGCTGTTGATACTTGGCAAAAATTGGTATTTGAAACACAATCAAACTTTCAAATATATCTAACTCTTCTTCCATTAACTGATAATATTCTTTAACTTTTTGATAATACTCTCGTGCTTGTTTATCCTTTTGAACTACTTTTTCCTCACCCAACGTTTGGATATTATTTGCTAGACCACCTCTAAGTGTTGAAAGATCTTCAAGAAATTCTTCCACCCCTTCACTACCAGATAGGGCTAGTGCTGCTCCTTTTCGTAATACTTTCCCTCCTTGTTCGTATTCTTGAATAAATGTATCAAGTGTCTCCAAAGTTGCTTGATAGTCGCTTTTACCCAACCTTGCGCTACAACCGGCTAAAATTACTAATAGCCCAACGAATACTGCCATTGTTTGAATAAACTTTTTCTTTTGCTTCATCTTATTCCCCCTAAATCATACTATTAAGTAGTCTAACATAGCTAAAAAAAGAAGGGAAACACCAGTAAAATCAACTGTTTTTCAGTTTTTATCAAAATAATTAAGCTATTTGCTGATTGGTACATTTATTTTAATATTAACCAAATAAACAAATGATATTTATAGTTCGTATGGCAATTATATTTAACCAAAAAATTATTTTATTCCTTAAAACAAATGAAAAAAAGAGGCCGATTTATGCATCTAACCTCTCTTTTTTCTTTTTACGGTAAAATATTTCCTGCTGCCATGTATAACGCATACCAATCTTCTCTTGATAAGACAATATCACTAGCTGCAGCAATTTCTTGAATACGTTCTGGGCTCATCGTACCAACAATTGTCTGCATATTCGCTGGATGACGATTCACCCAAGCTGTGGCAATTCCTGTTGGTGTCACATTGTACTTTTCAGCCATTGTATCTAACATTTCATTCAACTTTGGAAACTTCTCATTCCCAATGAAAATCCCTTCAAAGAAACCAAATTGATACGGAGACCATGCTTGAATTGTCATATCATTAAGACGAGAATATTCAAGAATTGAACCATCATGATCAAAACTTCCAGCGTCAGTCATATTTACATGAATTCCTGAGTCGATCATACCAGTGTGCATTAAACCAAATTGTAATTGATTGGCAATAAGTGGTTGTTTGACATATTTTTTCAATAATTCAATTTGCATTGGATTTTGATTTGACACACCAAAATGACGAACCTTGCCTGATTTTTCTAACTCATCAAATGCTTGCGCTACTTCTTCAGGATCCATCAAGGTATCTGGACGGTGAAGCAACATTGCATCAACATAGTCCATATCTAAACGTTTCAATGAAGCATCAACCGAATCGATAATATGTTTTTTTGAAAAGTCAAAAGCAATTCCTGGACGAATGCCACATTTGGTTTGAACGATAATATCCTCACGTTGAATAGACGTTTGAGCTAGTGCTTTGGCAAAAATCTCCTCACATTTGCCTGCTCCGTAAATATCTGCATGATCAAAGAAATTAATCCCTGCATCAAAAGCTGTTTGAATGACCTTCACTGGATCTTTTTTGGGATCATTCATACGCATACAACCTAAAACAACTTGTGAACCTGATAGATTTGAATTACCAATTTTAATATTTTTCACGTTTACTACTCCTTTATAGAAAATGTTTACAATACTTATTTTACCACAATGAAAGCGTTGAAAATAATTTATTGAATGTGATTTATATTAAAAAATTCATGCTATAATAGAAGAAAAACTAATCGAGGTATTATTTTGAAAGATTTAACACAGGGAAGTCCTATCAAACTTATTCTCCTGTTTGCTATTCCATTACTAATCGGGAACATTTTTCAGCAAATTTATGTAACGATTGATATGATGATTATTGGGCAAACACTTGGTACTTATGCTTTGGCTGCTGTTGGGGCTACAATGTCGGTCAACTTTTTGATTGTTGGTTTTGGTATGGGAACAACAAGTGGGTTATCTATTGTCATTGCCCAGCGCTTTGGGGCAAAAGATTATGCTGGAGTGAAACGTTCTTTTGCTACAAGTATTGTTATTTCAGTGGTCGTTGCTATTTTCTTGACCATTCTTTCGTTAATTTTAGTTGAGCCGATTTTACGTCTAATGCAAACTCCAGAGGCCATTTTTAATCAGGCACAAGCATTTGTGAGTGTTTTATTTATGGGAATTATTGCAACAATTTTGTTTACTTTAATGGTCAATGTGTTACGTGCTTTAGGGGATTCTAAAAAACCGTTAATTTTCTTTGTGATTACTTCTGTTGTCAATATCATTTTGGTTTTCTTATTTATTCGCGGTTTTGGCATGGGTGTTCAAGGGGCATCTTTAGCAACTGTTTTGTCGCATTTGACGGCAGCATTATGTGCGTTGATTTATATTTATCGCTACATTCCACCTTTACAAATTTCTTTAAAAGACTTTAAAGCAATTAATCGTTTGGAAATTGTTGCACATACTAAGCTCGCTTTTCCAATGGCAATTCAACTGACGATTATTTCGATTGGAGCAGTTGTTTTACAAATTGCGGTCAACTCATTAGGAACAGATGCCGTCGCGGCAAGTGCTGCTGGTATGCGTATTGATCAATTTGCGATTTTGCCGATGGTCAGTTTTGGTGGCACAATGGTAACTTTTGTTGCGCAAAATTATGGTGCTAAACAATATGGTCGAATTATTCAAGGTATTCGTCAAGCGCTATGTGTCGTTGTTGGCTTTGGCGCAGTTGTTGGGTTACTTGTGAATCTTTTTGGTCAGAACATTGCCGGTTTATTCATTAACGAACACAATCCACAAATTTTTGCGAACGTGCAGACTTACTTTAACGTTAATGCTTCTATGTATTTCGTTTTAGCCACTGTCTTTATTTTAAGATATGCCCTTCAAGGTTTAGGTCAAACCGTGGTGCCGACAATTGCTGGTTTCATGGAATTGGGCGGACGTGTGTTGGGTGCATTAGTTTTAA
>JAITWV010000085.1 GCA_031285105.1 Streptococcaceae bacterium
ATGAAACGCTTGAAAGCTAAAGGTGTTGAAGTGGTTGTTTATGAACCAGCAATGCAAGAAGATGTGTTCTATGGTTCTCGTGTTCTTCGTGATTTGGATGAATTTAAAGCAATTAGTGATGTGATTGTTTCAAATCGTCTTGAAAAAGAAATCGAAGATGTGGAAGAAAAAGTTTATACTCGTGATATTTTTAAACGTGATTAATCAATCAAAAAACCGCAATACTCTTTATAAAGGAGTTTGCGGTTTTTATATGCAACAATTTACATTGAAATAAACTGCTCTAGTTTTTCAATTTCTGTATCAATTAATTCTTTGCTCTCAGCTTTCACACCTAAATAATACTTAATCTTAGGTTCTGTACCTGATGGACGCACAGCAATCCACGAGCCATTTTTAAAGAAATATTTCAACACATCGCTCTTAGGTAAGCCATCAATTCCTTTAGCATAATCTTTCACTTCAACAATATTTGCTACTTCCAATTCTTGTGCTGAAAGGTTTCTGAATTTCGCCATTAATTGAGTAATTTGTTCCATTCCATCACGACCTGGTAGTGTTTGACTAACTAATTTTTCGTGGTAATAGCCATATTTTTCAAAAATAATTGCTAATTGATCCACTAATGTTTTGCCTTCGTTTAGATAAAAAGCGCTCATTTCGGCAATCATCATCGCTGATCCTACTGCATCTTTATCGCGTGCTAAGGCGCCTATTAAATATCCATAAGACTCTTCGTAACCCATGATAAATGAATGATTTCCCCCCAAAAGGTTCATCTGTTCGCCGATAAATTTAAAGCCAGTCAAGGTCGAAACTGTTTTTACACCAAAGCTTTCAGCAATTTTTCCACCTAGTGAACTTGTCACGATTGTGTTGGCAATAAATGGGTTTTGTTTACTTGATAATTCTTTGTCGTTTGATAACAAGTAATAAACCAATAAAGAACCGATTTGATTGCCGTTCAAAGGAGTATATTCATTTTTTCCAGTTTTTACTAACACACCCACGCGGTCTGCATCTGGGTCTGATCCCATGATTAAGTCAACGTCATTTTCTTTTGCGACTTTTAAAGCCATATCAAACGCTGATAATTCTTCTGGGTTAGGAGATTTTACTGTTTTAAACTCAGGGTCTTCTTCTAATTGTTCTTCAACGGTAAAGACATTTTTAAAACCAACTTCATCAAGTACGCGGAAAATTGCACGTTTGCCTGTTCCGTGTAGTGGGGTATAAAGAACTTTCATTGTTTCGCCCATGTCTTTAACGATTTGTGGGTTAATCCTATTTTTCTTTTCAGCTTCAATAAAGGCCGTATCGACTGTTTCATCCAACCAATGAATAAGTGGGCTATCAGCAGGTGCAACTTCAATGGTTGAGTAGTCTGTGATTTGTTCAATTTTTTCAATAATTGGCTCAGCTAAGGAAGGAACCGCTTGTCCACCCGTTTCATCATAGACCTTGTATCCGTTGTATTCTGGTGGGTTGTGAGAGGCTGTTATCACAATTCCGCCTACTGCTTTTAAATAAGGAACGCTAAAACTTAACTGCGGAGTCGTCGTAATCTCTTTGAACAAGTAAGTCGGAATACCAACAGCTGCAAAAACGCGTGCTGCTTCTAGGGTAAATTCACGTGATCCATAACGCATATCATGGGCAATGACAATCCCACGCTCAATAGCTACTTGTCCGTAATGTTCTAATAAATAGTTTGCATAACCACTAGTAATGCGTCTTACGGTATAACGGTTTAAACGATTGGCACCTGCTCCTAAAACAGCACGCAAACCACCTGTACCAAATTCTAAATTTTTATAAAAACGATCTTCAATTTGCGCTTCATCGTCTTTGATGGCAAGTAATTCTTTTTTTGTTTCTTCATCAAAAACATCTGAGTTTAGCCATTCATTGTAATTTTGCTTATAATCCATTTTTAAATCCTCTTTATATTTTTTCAGTAACAACTACAAATGAAAAATCCTTAATACCAGTTACACTATAAGCATGATCTGTTTGAGCAATTGTACCTTTACCGCTAAGTTTAATTAATTTTTGATTTTGTGTTAAATCCAAGAAAATTTCTTTTCCATCTAAAATTTGATACAAACGAGTTAACGCTGTTTTGCTTTCATAAAGTGTGTTACGTACTCCCCAATTTTCTTCAACATAACGAACGGACTCAAATAATTCTTCTGAAATTTCTTTGACACGTGGACTTTCTTCTTTGGTTGAAACAAAAATCCCTTCTGGTCCAGCAGCAATTACTAAATCTTTCACTCCAATGGCAGCAATCGGTAAACGTGTTTCATTGATGACATGCGTGTTTTCAGTATCAATCATCTGGGTTGTATAACCAACTGCGCGTGTATCCATTTCTTCTGTTAAGGTATTCCATGTACCTAGATCTTTCCAGAAACCGTCATATCTTAAAAAAGCGATATTATCTTGTTTTTCCGAAAATTCATAATCGAAAGAGTCTTTTGGTAACAAGTCATAATTTTGTTGCAATTTATTAAAATCAGTCGTGATATTCATTTCTTTTAATAAATCAAGCATCGTTGACAATTTGAAACCAAAGACACCTGCATTCCACACAGCACCTTCATCAATCAATTCTTTGGCGTATTGACGATTGGGTTTTTCTTGGAACCTTTTTACCTTACGAGATGATGCTGATTCTGGCACGATATAGCCATATTTTTCACTTGGTAATGATGGTTGAATACCGATTAATCCAAGAGAGGCTTTTTCTTCATCTAATAAGTTTTCAAGCTCCAACACTTTTTTGAAGAAACTTAAATCAACATAAGGATCTACTGGCAATACCGCGATTGTTTCATCTAAATCTGCACCAACCATAGTGTGCATATAAGTTGAAGCTAAGGCAATTGCTGGGAAAGTATCGCGTCTTGTTGGTTCAGTAATAATTTTTGAGTCATCAATACCAAGCTGATGTTTTAAAATTGAACGTTGACCCTCACCAGTTGCGATATAGGCATCTTCTTGTAAACCTAAAGTACCTAATTGTCGCCAAACACGTTGAACCATCGACTCTAAATTGTCTTCGTGACGCAAAATTTTGATGAATTGTTTAGAGCGTTGGTTGTTTGATAATGGCCATAAACGTTTGCCAGAACCACCTGATAATAATAAGACTTTCATGTTCAAATCTCCTATTTAATTATTGTTTTCAAAATCAATAAACGACTGAATGGACTCTTCTAGTGCGTAACTTGGTTTCCAGTTTGTTTGGCTTTGTAAAAGCTGTGAGCTGCCATAAATATTCATAACGTCTGTTGGGCGAACCAATTCTTCATTGACCACTGATTGAATATCTTGCCTACCTAGTCGTTTGGCAATCAAATTGAAAATTTCTTCGCCAGTATGACTTTTTCCAGAGCAGATATTGAACACATACGAAGTTAAGTTTGTTGCTTCAATTAATTGAATATATGCACTTGCAATATCTCGAACATCAGTATAATCACGAGCAGTTTTGATATTTCCGACAATAATTTCATGTTCATCTTTACTTAATTCATTCATTCGGTGATACAAGTCGGGCACTAAAAAGCCTTTTCCTTGCCCTTGTCCAATATGATTAAATGGTCTAGCAACAACCATATCAAAGCCACGATTACGATAATAACTTACTTGGTTTTCAACTGCTACTTTGCTGACTGAATAAGGTGAACCAAAGCCAATTGTTGATGTTTCTTTAATTGGTAATTCTTGATTTGACTCATAAATCGCACCAGAGCTAATGACTAACATTTTTGGTTTCTTTTCATTTTTAAGGTAATACTCACAAATATTCGTTACCATCGCAGTATTTCCATTGATGTACAATTGCGGTTTATCAAAAGAAGGCCCAACAGCTGCTAAACCTGCTAAATGAATAATGCCATACAAATCATCAATTGCAGGCCACGTTTCAATTAAGTTGGCTTGATAATATTCATCTAAAAACGGTGCAACCTTCTCAAATGGTGTATTTTCCATTGAGACACCAATCGTTTGATAACCTTTTTCTTTTAGTTGTTTGCTTAAGTGATAGCCTACAAATCCATTTACACCAGTAATTACTACTCTTTTTGACATTTTAGTCTCCTATGAGGTCGAAACAAAGCTAGTTTTAAAAGCGAGTTTTCAGCCGAATAATGTAAAAACCTCTAAAATCTATCATCAAAGATAGATTTTAGAGGTTTTCACGATTGAAGTTTTGGGATAGTACTTGAACATTCGTTTTATTCCGCGCATTCGGAATGCTTTGTCCCAACCTCTTGATTTTCAAATTATTTTACGTTTTTTGCTTCTAATTCTAAATCATGTTCCATCATCAATTTCACCAATCCAGGAAAGTCTACTTCACGTTTCCAACCTAGTTGCGTTTCTGCTTTTGTTGGATCACCTAATAACAAATCAACTTCTGCAGGACGCATGAAGGCTGGATTTTGTTTTACATAAGGTCTCCAGTCAGAAATTCCTACTTCATTAAAAGCAATATCTAAAAATTCTTCGATTGAATGAGTTTCACCAGTTGCTAAAACATAATCATCTGGAGTATCTTGTTGAAGCATTAACCACATACCTTGAACATAATCACCTGCATAACCCCAGTCACGTTTTGGCCATAAATCACCTAATTCGATATGGTCTTGTAAACCTAATTTAATACGAGCAACTGCATTGGTAATCTTACGCGTAACAAATTCTAACCCACGACGTTCGCCTTCGTGATTGAATAAAATACCAGAAACAGCATACATATTGTAGCTTTCACGGTAGTTTTTTGTAATCCAGTGTCCATAAAGTTTTGCTACACCATATGGAGAACGTGGGTGGAATAATGAAGATTCGTTGTAGCCTTTTTCAGGGCGGTTGTAGTCAGTTCCTCCATACATTTCTGAAGTTGATGCTTGGTAGAAACGTACTTTGTTTTCTGGGTCTGTTAAACGAATCGCTTCAAGCATATTTAACACACCTTTACCTGTAATATCCATTGTTACCATTGGGTCTTTAAATGAATAACCAACGTGAGAGATTGCTCCTAAGTTGTAAACTTCATCTGGTTTTGCTTCCATCATGGCACGTACTAATGAAGATTGATCGGTTAAGTCTGCTTCGATTAGTTTTACATATGGAAATTCTGCTTCTACTTCTTTGCGGCGTGGGTTGTTTTGTCCGCGGATGATTCCGTAGATTGTGTAGCCTTTTTCGTTTAGTAATTGCGCTAAGTGGCCTCCGTCTTGGCCTGTGATTCCTGTGATTAGTGCTGTTTTCATGGAAATACCCCTTTTATTATATTTTAAACATTAACAATAACTTTATTACTTACTTTTTAAATGGAAATAATTCTTTATCAGGATAAGCAGCTAAAATTAGTTTAATGATTTTGTCATTTCTAGATTCATGAACATTTACTTTATTCAA
>JAITWV010000237.1 GCA_031285105.1 Streptococcaceae bacterium
TTTTTGAAATGTAGGCTGAAGAGGCTGGGACACAGACATTTCTGTGACCCAGCCTCTTCATCCTTATTATACTTACAAAAACAATATTTGTAAGTGTTATAACGATAAAATAAATCATAAAACAAACCCATCTGCCGAATTTCTTCTTTCATCTCCTCAACAAACCAATCAGGACTCAACACTTGCACCATTTTTCCTTGCGAAAGAAGCCACATTTTTACTCCTTGTGAATAGGCTATAGCTTCAATAACAACATATTCCTCATTTTCTTCGATAACCAAAGCACTTGGCAATTTATCTAACGCTGCGGAGGCAATTTCTGTATTAGGTAGAAAGAATATGTCTATGCTATTTACTATACTGTAAGTGAAAAAAGAATAGCAGCAGAATTAAGTGAAATGAGGTAGAGGAAAATGAATGATTTATTTGGCGTACTTGGTGGAATGGAAACTACAAATACTACACCAACAAAAGAAGGAACGGTTGCTAAAGAATTTGAATTATTGTTAGTTGAGGTCAAGGCGATTTTGAAGAGTCTAGAAGAAGTTGAAAATAAGACGGAAAGACTATTGGACAGATTAGATGATATTCATGAGGATGGGGATTATCCAGCGAAATATACGGATGATTTAGAAGATTTGCTGAAACGTTTTCATGAAGTGGTTGATGATTTGGAGCTGAGTGCGGCTGTTGGTGAGTTTGAAGGGGAAATTGAGGAGTTTCTGGAATTGAATTTGGCGATGAAGATTTAAGGTTTAAATGAATAAAAGACGAAAGATGGACGTTTATGATTTTATGAATGTTCATCTTTTTTGGGTCCTATTGTAAAAATATTTTTTATCATGATGAAATGGGTCTGGCATCATGATGAAATGATCGTTTTATCATGATAAATGGGGGTAGTTTATCATGATACTTTTCGTGGGGGAAATAGGTGGGGAAAGACGAATGTGTGGGAGGTTTAGGTAAAGATACAAGTTTTCGGGAATTATCTACTGTAATTCTAGATTAGATAAATATTTGAGATAGAATTTTTTTCATAATGCATGAAAAAAATTGAATATTAAGGAAAAAGAGATAGAATATTTTTACAAAAATAAGAAAAGAACTTACAATGAAGGAGCAAAAAGTCATTAGTTATAGGTTTGTTTTGTGTTGAGGTAAATTTATGGATAAGAAGGATAAAAAGAAAAAAAACGTGGATGAAATGATACTAGGTGCTAACAGTGAAATGCTTAGTAGATATAGCAGTGCTGGAAAAGAAATAAAAGTTGCTCTAGATGGTATTGATCGCGAAACAGGAAAAAAATTGCATCGAGGGTTGGAAGATATTGCAAGAAGTAAAATTAATCCTGATTATGAAAATGTCAACCTAAATCAACAAGCAGGTTTTTCAGCAGAAATCCTTGATACAGCTAGACAAAATGCAGAAAATATTAAAAAGGGAAGCCATGAACGTGTAACGAGAACAGATGATATTGATGGTAGAGTGAATGATATTCAGTCAGATCAAGTAACACTGGATAAATATGGGAATGTTATACAAGGATCCGAAGTTCAAATGAAATTTTTAAAAGATGCGGATGCATTTGTAAAAAGAATTTCAACTAAAAATTATGAAGAACACTATCCAGATGGCAATTTTAGAGTCCCTTCAGATCAATACGACAAAATCAAAGATGAAATCCAAAAGAAAATTAAAATACTTGAAGGACAACAACTAACAGCCGAAAAACAAAAACAATTAGAATACTTAAGAAAAGTAAATAAGAATCTAAAAAAATCAACTGTATCAAAATCCGAAGCAATACAAACGAGAAAAGATCCTAAAAAGGTTGTTGCAAAAGAAATTGCAAAAACGTCTCATCAAGCTGGGATACAGGCAGCTAAGACAGGAGCAATAATTGGTGGAGGTTCTTCGTTAATATCAAACATTGATGCTGTTTTATCAGGCGAAAAAGAACCAGATGAAGCCCTAGTGGATACTTTAAAGGATACAGGTTTGGCTGCAGGAGAAAGTTATGCTATAGCATTTGTAAATACGACTCTTGCAAGTGTTTTAAAAAATCACGGCAATTCCTTGTTAAGAAGTCTTGGAAAAACAAACGCCCCCGCCATGATTATTCAAACAGCGAAAACCACAGTTCAATCGTTAATAAGGCTTTCAAAAGGAACAATAACATTAAATGAATTTTACTTGGAAATTGGAAAAAATGGATCCACATTAGTAACAGCTTCGGTTGGTGGTACAGCCGGTGGGGCAATTGGTTTTGCATTTGGTGGACCTGTTGGCGCTGCTATTGGAGCAACCATTGGAAGTATCGTGAGTTCTTTAGTTTGGAGCGTTTTTTATGATTACACCATTGGAATGAAAATATTATCTAAAGAAATTGATGAATTTATAGCTAATACGTTTCAAAATAAAACTCAACAACTTCAACCAGGCTTCTGAATTTATCACGAAAACGACGGATGAAATTCTTCAAACTACCCCATAAATTTTCTATTTTATTTTT
>JAITWV010000254.1 GCA_031285105.1 Streptococcaceae bacterium
TGGCTTTAATAGTGGTTGTAGAAGAAACATTTATTGCAGTTGTAAATTGTGTTGAAGCCGTTGTGGGTTCGCTACCATCTAAGGTGTATCTGATAGTAGCACCTTCTGTATCACAACTAATAAGCCTATTCTTCATCGGGCTAGGGTTGGTGGTCTTCAGTATAGCAATTGTAAAAAATAATAAAACTGAATCCACAGTATCTCCAATGCCTAAAAGAATCTCTAAAAGTAGTCCCATTAATGATTACTCCTCCTTGTAACGAAAATCCTTCCATCGAATTTTGAAATCCATTATCGTTAAAATAATTGATAAGATTGAATAAATTGGAAAAATCAATAACAATATGAAACTCATAAAACTAGCGTTTAGCGAAAATGCCATTACTAGAACATAAATACCATAACAAAAATTATTAATTCTTTTAAATTTAGTTAGTTTGCTTGTAGTATTTTATGAAAATTTATAGCTAATTCTCTATCCTTTATTAAATCAAAAATATTCATCACTAATTTGCACTTCCTTGATAAGACCAAGAGCTAATGGTGTAAACCTTGCCATTAACAATCTGACTTGCATGAATTAACCCGATAATAGCATTCATTGCACTATAAGCCATATCAATGACAAGAGTTCAGCTTATCGTATTACTTTATAATTTATTATTGTTAGAAGCACAGGAAGAAAATGGTGCAACATTAAAATTTTCTTTAGGTATTGAAAGGTTGAGTGCTTAAATTAGCTAGCACTATGGGTGAAAACTAAAAAAATATTTATTCTTGTAGTCTGTGTTAAGAAATTAAAGATTAAAACATATATAATAATTTGAAAACTTACTTTCAATTATGATACAATATTGAAAAATTGAAAAAGGAGTTTAGATGATTGATAGAGAAGAATACCTACAAAAAATAATTGATTTTAAAGATAGTGAGTTCATCAAAGTGTTAACAGGTGTCAGACGTTCGGGGAAATCATACCTCCTATTAATGTATCAAAAGTACTTGTTAGATAATGGTGTCTCAAAAGAACAAATTATCTATCTTAATTTCGAGAGTTTTCAAACAGAGGAATTACAAAATGCGAAGAGTTTGCACAGTTATTTAGTTGACAATATTATTAAAGATAAAAAAATGTATATTTTACTGGATGAGATTCAATATGTAAAAGAATGGCAAAAAGTAATTAACAGCGCACGTGTAGAGTTTGACTGCGATTTAACAATCACTGGGAGTAATGCCAATATGCTTTCAGGAGAACTTGCGACACTTTTAGCAGGCAGATATATTGAGGTAAAAGTTTATCCATTTTCATTTAAAGAATTTTTATTGGCAAGATTTGGGGAAGATGTGGATCAAAGATATCTTCCAAGGTATCTCAAAGAATATATTCGATTTGGTGGATTTCCTGCAGTTGTTTTATCAGATGAAAAAATGAAAGATACAATTTTATCTGGAATATTTGATACAGTCATCTTAAATGATGTAGCAAGTCGCGGGGAAATTAAAGACATTGAAATTTTGCGCCGAGTAATCAGCTTTTTAGCAGGAAATGTGGGGCAAATAGTTTCAACGTTGAATATAAGTAATACCCTAACTTCAGCAAACATGAAAATAAGCCATCCAACAGTCAACAAATATATCGAGTTGATGAAAAATGCCTATCTTCTTTATGGAGCCCAGCGATACGACATTCGTGGCAAACAATATTTATCAAAACAAGAAAAATACTATCTTGTCGATCCAGGATTACGCCATATCATGCTAGACAAAAAGCAAGACAACCGCGGACAAGAACTTGAAAATATTGTTTATCTTGAGCTTATTCGTAGAGGTTATACAGTCGAAGTTGGAAAATATGGAGAAAGAGAAATTGATTTTATTGCTCGAAAATTTGATGAATTGCTTTATGTTCAAGTGGCATATCAATTACCAGAATTTTCAACAAGAGAGACAGATAATTTGTTAATCATTAAAGATAATTTCAGAAAGATAGTGATTACACAATCTCTTGAGGAGCAAACAGAAATTGATGGCATTCCGATTGTTAATGTTATTGATTGGCTAATTTCCTAATGTTCGGTTTTTAACCCCCTTTTTCCCCTTAAAAAAGCCCCTAGTAAAACCACTTCAAAATCCCAGGGAGAAAAAATATTTCTCCCTGGGATTTTGAAGTGGTTTTCCCGAATAAAAAAAATTCTTCCTAAAGACCAAAAAAAAGAAGAACATTTTACTATAAATAGAAGTTCTTCCTTCGTGTTTTACCTGTACTGTACTTTTCTTAATTCATATCCGCAAATATAACTTTCCGATTTCTCAAAAGCACCACTAGCCCAATCGAAAATAATACAGTAATCGACAACATCGAAACGCTTGGTCGTCCGGTGGTATTTAAAATTAACGCATATAATCCCGGTCCCAAAATCGCTGAAAATCGTCCAAATATTTCAAAAAAGCCAAAATATTCCCCACTTTGCTCAACTGGCACTAATTTTCCATAAGTCGAGCGTGAAATAGCTTGAATGCCTCCTTGCACCGTTCCAACTAAGAAAGCCAACACCCAAAACAAAGCAATTGCGACATCTAAGCCAAAAAGTTCTTGTTCTAAGCCAAAGCCCATGAAAAAGCCAACGATACAGATAAACAAATAAATACAAATCGCCGCAATAATCAAACGAATGGAATGCACTTTTTTACTCAAACGCCCAAAAATAATACTAAATGGAAAAGCCACCACTTGCGTTACAAATAATGCACCTAACATTCCGGTGGTATTCAAGCCAAGTTCACTTCCATAAGCAGTCGCCATATTTATCACTGTCCCCACACCATCAATGTAGAAGAAGTAGGCAATTAAAAAGTAAAAAACGGCTTTATTTTGAAAAACACGTTTGAAAGATTGCACGGTATTGCTCATTGTTTCTTTTAACAAGCCACTTTCAGGTTTTGGTACGCCATATTGATGATGGACGTTTTTAATAATCGGAAACGAAAAAGCTAACCACCAAATCGCAGTCATAATTACAGATAACCGCACAGCTAATGTTGCATCAATCCCAAAATATGGGCCAAACATGATTAATAAAATACTAATAACAAACGGAATCGTACTACCGCCAATGTACCCATAAGCAAAACCAGTCGCACTCACATTATCCATACGCTCTTTAGTTGTAACGTCTGGTAAAAAACTATCATAAATCTGATTACAAATTGACCAAAAAATATTCGCCAATACATAACCAATTAGTAACATTTGCCATGAAGAAACAAGTGCTGTTAAAGCGGTAAAAATCGTTCCCGTGATTAAAGCAATAATAAACAATTTTTTCTTGTACCCTTCAAAATCAATAATCGCTCCAATGAAAGGTGCCGATAAGCCAACGGTAATACGAGCGACGACTAACCCAATTGCCCACCAAAAACTCCCTAAAGTATCTTCTCCACCAGCCATACCCGTAAAGTAAACTGGAAAAACAGCAGCCACCATAATTGTCGCAAATACCGAGTTCGCCCAATCATACATGACCCAGCTGCGTTCTTCTAATGTAAAATTTTTCATATTCTCTCCTAAAAATTAAAGTCCTAAATCGTTGATAATATCCATTTCTAGCCCAAGTTCCTTAGCAATAATCGCCGTTACATCTGTGATTTTCCCTTGAAGTTTATCGGTGTAGTCAATTTGTTTGTTAATGGCATAGAAAGTATGGTAATTAGGAACATCAAGTGGATACCCATGATCGCCACGTTTTTCCTCATCAGAAAATGTATAGCCTGGTTTTGCAGCAATCCCATACTTATACTTTTGATCCCAGCCACTTTCATGCATTTCTTCTTTGGTTAACATACGAGCAAACCAGCGGCGATTGGAAAAGTCAATTTCTTCATCGGTAAACACTGAACCGCCTTGATGATCGAATTTGCCAGGATAAGAACTTTCTAAATTGATTGTTTCTTTGATGTTTAATTGAGAATGATCAGAAAAAACTAATACATCGCCACTCCAAACGTTTAGTAACTTCCCTAGATTGTCATTCAAAGCTTTTTTTGCCACTTCCAAACGTTCATCATCAATTCCCACTGAATGCGCGATATCATCATAAGCAATCAAATGAACCAAAACCAAATCAGGTGTCTTTTTGCTTAATAAATCAACCACCACTGAAGTAGTAAAATTATCTAAATTAGGCTGTTTAATTCCATCAAGTAATTTTCCATGTTTGCGTAAAGCATTGATTTGTAGCCATTTACTTCCTAATCTAAGGTTCAACATTGCTTGCGACTGACCTGGATTGACGTGTCCTTCAGGTAGATGATAATCAATTTTCGCGCCACCGGTTACTGGCCATAAAAAAGCAGCAGTCGTTATCCCTTTTTCTTTTGCGGCTTGCCAGATGGTTTTACACTTAATATATTTTTCCTCTTGTGCCCAGGGTCTAGGATTTCGTTTGTTTGGTGCTAGATAATTTGAAATAATGCCATGATCTTTTGGCAATTTTCCAGTGCTGACGGTTGTGTGAATCGGATAAGTATTCGAGATGAAAATCGTTTCTACTTGATTTTTGTAGTAAGAATTTTCTTTGAATTTTTTTAAGACAGGGTAAGTTTCCGTCATTTTTTCAAATGCTTGATCTCCCACGGCATCAAAGCTGATAACTAGTAAAGGCATTGTTTTCTCCTTAAAAATAGAATTTATAGCTTAATTTTAACATAGTTGCTTTGTAATACTATTCCAATTTTCACTATTTTCATTGGAGAATACCCAATAATTGACGTTCTGTACGAAATAACATATTATTAACGTACAGAAAGAGGTGAATTATATGGAATTAGCCATCAAAACTGCTTCCCCGACACAAGCAAGAGAAAATTGGGCTGCTATCTTAAAAGAGGTAGGTTCAAGGCAAGCAGAGTTTCATATTCCCACAAAACACAAATCAAACGTCGTATTAATCACAGAAGATGAACTAAATGAACTACGCGCGATTAAACGAGAAAAAGAAATGCAGCAAATGATGAATGATGTTTATAATCAAAGACAAGATTTATTCAAAAGGTTAGTAGACGCATGAGGTATTTAAGTGAGCAAAATGTCATTGACTTTAATAGTTATCTGATTAAAAAAGACAGTCCGAAAGAGCAGATATTAACCAAAGAACCGGCTTCTTTAAGTGCAATTTTAGAAGGCATGAAGCAAGAGTTTTTTGAAATGGAAGCTTATCCATCAATAGAAGAAAAAGCGAGTTTCCTTTTTGTTGGATTGATTTTAAAACATATTTTTGGAAATGCGAATAAGCGAACGGCTGTAATGTCCTTAATTATTTTCTTGAAAGTTAATGGTTATCTAATTATGGCAACAGATGATGAATTGTTTGATAAAACTGTCTCAATTGCTGAAAATCATGACGAAAATACGCTGAAGGAAACAAGTATTTGGATTAAAGATAAAATAAAAAGAGCTTAAATTGGCTCTTTTTATTTTTTTATCTATGAAAATTATAATGACGATTAAGAAAAAATAAGATAATATTAAGAGAAAGCTAAAATTGATAGAAAGGAAAAGAAGATGTTAGAAAATAAATTTATAGAATGCGAACGAGCATATTATCGCAATTTTTGTGAAACCACGATTGATAACAGTGTCATTAGATTTCGCGACCCATTATTAAAAGGAATGTACGATCATAATTTTACTGAAGTTGTTGATGGAAAAGTGACTCCTGAATTTTTCCAAACTGAAATCAAAATCAGACAAAATGAAGGGGAAAAATTTTGTAAAGTGCAGACTTATAATGGCTTATCAGCTGATGTTTTAGAAAAAGTTGATTTGCCAAAAGAACGAGAATATCTTGGGTTTTATCTAATGGATTTAAATAAATTAAGTTCGTGGAAAGATTCTCCGGAAAAAATTGAAGTAAAAATTGTAAAAAATGAAATGCAACTTCAACAGATTATTGACATTGAGCTAGATGGCGAAACTTCACAAGAATACATTGATTTTGTTCCATTAAAAGAAAAAAGAAGGTCACTTGTGTATTTTGCTGATGAGGGGATAGATGCTTTTGTTGCTTATCAAGGAAATGAGCCGACCGGTCACATTCAACTTTTTGTACATAATAAGGTTGCGAAAATTGAAGACTTTAAAATTGTCGAAAGTCATCGTGGAAAAGGATTAGGAACTACATTATTAAAATATGTGATGGACTTAGCTTTGAGTCAAGGTGTGGATAGTATTCATTTAAATGCTGATGAAGAAGATACTGCTAAAGAAATGTATATGAAACTTGGATTTGAGAAAATTGGTCAGTTAGAGTCTGTTCGGTTTACGCTGTGATTTTGGAGGAAAGAATGAATAATATTAAGATAAGAAAATTTGAAAAAAAAGATGCAAAAGAATTTCATGAAATTTACTCAAATCCAAATGTTACCAAAACTATGGGAAGCGGCCGAGTGTGGGAATTTACTGTAGAACAAGCGGAGATTTATATTGAAAGAACCAATGAAGCATGGAATACGCAAGGATATGGAATTTTTGCTATTGAGAAAATAGATACCAGGAAAGTCATCGGTATGTGTGGTTTTATGCCTTTTCGGAAAACGGATGTTGAGTTGCTTTATTCTATAGGAGAACCATATTGGGGAAATGGCTATACATTTGAGGCATGTGAGGCGGCTTTATCATTTGCAAAACAGCATTATGATTGGAAGAATTTGTATGCCTATGCCTATCCTGAAAATGTTGCATCGATTAGAATAATGCAAAAATTAGGTTTTGAGTTTGTAGCAGCACAAGAACATTATGGGATTGATATGCCTGTTTATGAATTAGATTTTGAGGCCTACACCGTGTTTTAGAATATAAAAAGCAAGAAAGTTTAGAGATAGCTTTCTTGCTTTTTAATTACTAATTATCTAGTCCATTACCTGCAGCATCATTTATATGAACATAAAGATCCGAAATTTGTGTGCTAGAATGTCCCAATTGATTACTAACACGTGTCAGATCTTTCGTTTTCTCATACAAGTTAGAAGCATGAGAATGTCGCAAAGAGTGAGGACTGACTCTCATTTTGTAGGCTTTTGTATATTTATTGACGATTGTCTGAACAGTTCGCTCGCTTACTCGATTAACTCCAGCGCGAATGGCTAAAAAGACCGCATTTTGAGTTTTCTCTGGTGCGTATTTTTCTTTTCTGATTTCTAAGTATTGCTTCAAATAATCCATACCAAAACGTGCAACTGGTACAGAATCTCGTATTGAACCTTTACGAATAACATCAATGCGATTGGTTGTAAAATGAATGTCATTGAGGTTTAAGCGAACTAATTCATTCAAGCGAATCCCCGATGCTAAAAACAAGGCGACTATCGCAAGGTCTCTTTCTTTATTTAAGGCAAAAGAAGTAGCAGAACGATTATTTTTTGAAAGAGTGGAAGCATATTCATTTTCAATATAATCTAAAAGCCCCTGCATATCCTCGCCAATAAATAATTTTGGTTGAATATTTGCTGCCCGTCTAGCTAAAGTTTCCCGTTGTGTACGAATAATTACTTTATCTGTCACATTTCGATAAAAGTAACACTCGCCATTCGCATCCTCGGTTTCTTTGGTTAAATAGCTGAATAATGCACTAATAGAAGACCAAATGGTTAGCAAGTGATTTTGACTTCTTAGCGATTCATCTTTATTTTTCCCAGCTTTTAGCGGTTCTTCACGTAAATAGGTGATATAAGCCTCAAAATCAGTTTTTTTGATGAATTCAAGGGTTTTAATGTTCAAATCTTTCGTAATCGCACTGTATTCTTCATTATTTAGTCTATTTTCTGAAATTAATTGCTCTTGAACAGATGAGTCGATAATCCACCTAAAAAATCGACGAAATTCAAATAAATATAAATGAAGAGTCTTTTTAGAATAACCAGCAGCCATTCTTGAAGTGTAATATTCTTCAACGTACCAGGGTAATTCTGCAAGAAGAATATCGATTTGATTTTGTAAATGATTTTTTGAATCCAATGTTCAATTTACCTCCAAAGTAGAATGTCCTTTCTCATATAAATGATTACTTTTTGTTTAATAGAAACATTATAGAAACAGTATCATTATAACCATAATTTTAGGCTTTGCATATAAGTGATTACTTTTTATGAAATTGATTGACAGTAAATGCCGATTCTAATAATTTTTTTGTCATGTTTATGTCAAGTTTCAATGCAATAGCTAAGGCAAATACCGTGTTTTTTCTAGGTTGATAAGCAAGATTTGAACGAATTTTTGAAAAATGTTTTCTGTCCATATTGGCACGCTTATAGACATCAGAGTCTTTTTCACCTGTTTCGTCAATTAAACGTAAAAGAATTTTAGTAAAACTTTCTACTTCTTGTGCAAACATTTCATCCAAATATTCGTCGCTTTCAAAAATTTTCATATCCAATTCTTTGGGAAATTTAAAGCTACCAGAGTCTAAAAGTGGTAGTCCAATAGAGTCAAGTGATAAATTTTTTGCTTGTCGAAATATAGTTTGGTAGCTTTTTCTCAACAGGATTTCTGCTGTATTTCCTTGTTTATCGTATCTTGGTGCAACAACGTGTATGATAAATTTTGCTGGTAAATTATATCCCTTGGTGATGAATGTTTGAGTTGTTGCTAGTTGTTTTTGTGCTAAATCTTCATTGATTTGTTTGGTTCCTGCTTTTCTTGCAATTGCCATTGAAACACCACCTGAATGTGAAAGATGTTCGTCATCACTACTGACAATTGCATCTACTTTCAGATTTGTTAAGTCCTCTTTGATTATCTTCAGTGTCATTTTCTTCCGCCGTGATTATAGTTAATTTCATTATATGTCATTTGATACTTTTTGCGAATTTTATCCCCGAATTAATCAATTTGAAATGAAAATAGTAGATATAATCCTTAGCTAATTGTCTTTAGTTTGATATAATTAGATTATGAATTAAAAAAATAGGACAAGGAGAATGATATGGAAACAAAAGCACTTGCAGCTATCATTGCAGCGATCGCCTTTGCAGTTTTGGTTGTGTTCTTAATTGTTTTATTGATGAAATTGATGAAAACAGTCGATAAAGTGAATTTAACAATCGATGAAACGACGCAAACAATCAATGTCGTGCAAAAAGATGTGGATATTTTACTTCATGAAGTCGAAGGTTTATTAGTCAAATCAAACACGCTTTTAGATGATGTGAATGGTAAAGTGGCAACGATTGATCCATTATTTGATGCGATTGCTAATTTATCAGAAAGTGTGACCGACTTAAATAATCAAACAAGAAAAGTCGCAACGAGCATTTCATCAAGATCAAAATCAGCAGGGACTGCCCAAAATGCTTCAAAAGTAGCGGCTGGGGCAATGGAGTTCATGAAAAAACGTAAGGAAAAAAAGGCAACGAGTATCAAAATTTAAATGGAGTAATTGGAGGAAACAATCATGGGTAAAAAATGTTCATTCCTATGTGGCGCTTTAACTGGTGCATTCTTAGCTGGAGCAGCAACACTTTTATTGGCACCAAAATCAGGAAAAGAAATTCGTCGTGAGGTAGAAAAGATTGCCAATGACTTTAGTGACCCTGAAGCGGATAAAAAAGAAATGTTAATCAAATATCACGAAAAAGCGTTAAAAACTGCAAAAGAAAAGGCAGAAAAGGTTCAAGAAAAAGCATTAGAAACCAAAGAGTTCATGATGGAACGGGCAGCGGCGAATAAAGAAATGCTTCATGCAAAAATTCAACCTCAAGAGGATTCAGAGGTAATGGATAGTTTTGAAGATATTATTATTAATGCTCAAGAAACAGCCGAAAAAACGATTGAACCGGTTATCGAAGCAACACAAGAAGCGCATGAAGAAGGAACAGATAATTTTATTTAGTAACAAAAAAAGAGTTTGGTAGGATTGTCCTTGCCAAACTCTTTATTTTTAACGTGCGGTACGTTTTCTAGCAGCTTTTTTACGATTTTCTTCAATTTGTTTTTCTTTTTCATTGATTGGATCAACATAAGCTTTTTTAATATAAGTAACCCCTGCAGCAACTAAACTAACTGTAGCGATTACGCCTGTAACAACACCTTTACCAAAACCTTTTGCCATGATAATTTCCTCCATTACTTAATCTAG
>JAITWV010000053.1 GCA_031285105.1 Streptococcaceae bacterium
ACAAAGGCTTAATAAAAAATGGATTATTACCAGAAGCGCGTGCGATACGTTGCCCTGACGAAGCGAGCAAAACCCGACGTGCATGGTATCAACTGCTTGTAGAACACTTAGCACCAGCATATAAAAAAGCCGGTACTGGTTCGAGAAGCAGTTCCGGCGGTAATGCGTCAGGAAACAACAATTCGTTAGAGTGGGATAAAAAGTCAAATCCTTTTGGCGACTAAGAATGTGGAAAATAAAATCCCATACAATTTTCACCTAATAAGCTCAAGCAACTGGTAACTTTATCACATGCATTTTTCGCATGGTATGATTAATGTGTTTTTCGCTATATCATCATTATGCACTTTTGGTAGGAAACGCACGGCTATTTAAGTCGTATATCAATCTGACTTAAAAGGTAAGATTAAAAAATTTCGGTGATTTTTCATAAAGTTATCGAATTAATAACGCTTATATGTAAAAATAATCAATAAATTAAATAAATTATGTAAATAAATAATTAAATTTAACATTATTATCAGGTACAAATCGCAAAACTCTTAGACAAGTAATCAACCATATTAGGAATAACGATCATTATGATTAATAAAAATCAAAAAAAACCAAAAGGTAAAAAGACTAAATCATCCATAGAGAAAAAAATAACTCCTAATCTCAGAATTTTTGATAAAACTACGAAATTTGTTGATGCAAATCCATCTGATCGTCTAAGCATTTCTATTGTTAAAATGATAGAGTCAGAAACCAAATATTTTACTGATTTATCTGATTATCAATTTTTGTTAGACGCAGTCGTTATTGCATGGAATTACAGTGCCATCAGTAAGCGAATGGAGAAACATCTATTATTTCCTCTATCATTTGAATCTTTTTGTGGATCGCTTAAAGCAGAAAAGAAGGCAACCATTAAACTGCCCGATTTCATCAGTAAGCAAATGGGGAAACCACTACCATTGGAATCTCTTTGGGAATCGCTTAAAGCAGAGAAAAATCCAATTAAACTACTCGAATTTGTCTGTAAACAAATGGGGAAATCTCTACCATTTGAATCTCTTTGGGGATCACTTAAGCAAAGAAAGAGATGTCCATTGAGCTGATCGAACATTTTGTCCAAAAAAAAGAAAAGTTATTTCCTGATGATAATCGGTTCATAATTGCGTGGGAGCTTATAAAAGAGGGCAATCGGTTTTCTATAACAATCGGAACGGATAGCCGTGATAACAGTACTAACGGTGCGGTAGATTTGAAGGAGATACTTTTTTCATAACAGCCGGAGTATCACTCATGACGGAAAAAACATTCCTACTAAATAAATAGTCGATATCACATAGTTCAATTTAGCAATTAGGCTAAGTAATTTTTGAAAAATTTTAGGTATCCCAATGAGCAAAATTCAGCAAAATTTTATTTTTCCATGTACTCTTTCTTAGTTATCTATAAACGTCCATTATTACACGGTTAAATGGTCAAATTCTGGAAACTGTTTAGAAAGTGAATACTAAAATCAGTTTTTAACTAAGATATAGGGTAAAACCCTAGCATTTTTTTCGAAAATTCTGCACTTAGAGAATATCTAGTAAAAATTGTTGGAGCTTTAGCATGTTTTTATAGCATAAAAATTTTACTGTCAGCAATCATAAAGTTGTGACGAATCTTAGCTTGATAACGTTTCTGCATTACATAAACTTTTTATGTTTATAATTAACAAATTAACTAATTTAATTTTAATAATAATTTAACATGAAATTGTCTTAATTCCTTGCTGAGAATATAGGATAAATACCTATATTTTTTTGAGAATTTTGTACTAGTTCTTGCAGTAAAAAGCTGTTTGAACTCGGAATATTTTTCCGTTAATTTACAAAAAATTCTAAATATTAGATAACTTTTTCTGCATGTAACCAAAATTTGATTGGCACAAACTTAAATTTTTGTTACTGAAATAATATATTGGTAGAAACCACTTTTTAAGGAGTTGATTAGCATGGCCATATTATCTAGGAAGAAATTTTTACTAAGCAGTCTTGATAATCAAGTACTTTTTAAATTACACAGAAAGCCTAATAGAAATATTAAATCATACGGAATAACACGCAGTATTATTCCATTGATAACGCTGATCATTTCATTAGGAGTCGGAACAAATGCATATTCTGAGGATGTCGAGCATCAGAAAACTCAGGAAATTGAAAATCCTACTATAACTAATCAGTGCAAGATTCTTACGACGTCTCATTCAGCTACAACAAAGGGAAATGTTGACCGTAAAGCATCTATAGAAAAAGAGCTAACTATATTGGAGGCTAAGTTAGCTAATGCCCGCGCTCAGTTAAATCATGAACTTCAAGGTTCATATGACCCCATAAGTAATCAGAAGCGCTTCGCAGGACGCGGCCCAAAGGCGCTTCAGTGGGAAGCACAAATTTCAGCTATAAATGTGGATATTACTAAACTACAGGAAGAAAAAAGTGATCTCATTAATAATGAACAAAAATTAGCAGATGCGAAAGGCGATATTGAAAAAAACTTGAC
>JAITWV010000065.1 GCA_031285105.1 Streptococcaceae bacterium
GGATAGAATATGTGGCACCGAACCGGGAACTTTCTTTAGAGGAAGCCGTTCGGTATGCACAAAGCCACGGATTTAGAGTCACTGCTTAAATTTTTTTTTTGAGTGCTCTAAATGGTTATTTGGTGTGGTCTAAAATAGTTTTTTAAGGGAATTTCTCTTTATTGTTCTTTTTCAACCTTACTCCTTTTTATTTTTTACGTCATCAGACTTCCAATTATAATGGATTCCAATGAATTTTTCCTCTAATTCGCCTTTGTACAGTGCTAGCCAAATTTAAGACTTTCAAAGGGGAGTTTGTGAAATTTTAAAACGGTGAATTTCCAAGATTAAGAATTATTTCAGTCATCTTGCACAAAAAAAAGAAAAAAATCTATGCAAATCAATAAAGAAAACCTTTTCATAATTGGCTATACTAGTAATTACAGAAAACAAAAAAGTAAGAGGAGATACAAAAAAATGACAACAATGAATTTAGTCCATGTGAAAAAACAATACGCAAATAATCCAGAACCATCAGTGAAAGATTTCAACTTAGACGTAAAAGACGGTGAATTTATCGTTTTTGTTGGTCCATCTGGTTGTGGAAAATCAACAACACTACGTATGATTGCTGGACTTGAAGAAATTACTGAAGGTGAATTAATCATTGATGATAAGGTAGTCAATAAGGTAGCACCAAAAGACCGCGATATTGCTATGGTTTTTCAAAACTATGCACTTTATCCTCATATGAGTGTATTTGACAATATGGCTTTTGGTTTGAAATTACGTAAATACCCAAAAGAAAAAATCAAAGAGCGTGTGGATGAAGCAGCAAAAATTCTTGGTTTAACAGAATTTTTAGACCGTAAACCAGCCGATATGTCAGGTGGTCAGCGTCAACGTGTGGCGATGGGACGTGCGATTGTGCGCGATGCGAAGGTATTTTTGATGGATGAGCCGTTATCAAACTTAGATGCTAAATTACGTGTACAGATGCGTACAGAAATTGCGAAGATTCATCAAAGAATTGGGGCGACAACGATTTATGTCACGCACGATCAAACAGAAGCCATGACATTGGCTGATAGAATTGTCATCATGAATGAAGGAGTAATTCAGCAAGTGGGGACACCACAAGAGCTTTATAATCATCCTACGAATAAATTTGTGGCAAGTTTCATGGGCTCTCCGGCGATGAATTTCTTTGAAGTTTTGGTTTCAGGAAATATGATTGAAAGTAACGACGGTTTACGTTTACAATTAACTGACGAGCAAGCCAAAACCTTAAGTAAACAAGGATATGACGGCAAAGAAATTTATTTTGGTATTCGCCCAGAAGACATCAAAGCTGAACAAATTTCATTAGATACTTATCCAGAAAGTACGATTAATGCTAAAGTAATTGTCAGTGAACTTTTAGGTCATGAGTCAATGCTTTATTCAAAAATTGGGCAAACGGAATTTATTTCTAAAGTGAATGCAAGTGAGTTTCATGCTCCAGGAGACAATGTTGAGTTGGCATTTGAGATGAGTAAAGGACGTTTCTTTGATAAACGCACAGAAAATTCTTTGATTAATTAAAAATGAACTTGAATAGAAAGGCAGATAAAATGGAAAAATTAATAGCAAGTATTGAAGCTGGGGGCACAAAATTTGTGGTTGCTGTGGCAGATAATAATTTTCAAGTGATTAAGCAAGTGCAAATTTCAACCACCACACCTGAAAAAACATTAGAAGAAGTGATTGCTTTTTTGAAACAATTTGAAATACAAGCAATTGGTGTGGGTTCATTTGGGCCGATTGATATTGATAAACGCTCAAAAACTTATGGTTACATCACAACAACACCAAAGATAGGTTGGGCCAATTTTGATTTTTTAGGTATGTTAAAAGCAGCATTTGATGTGCCGATTGCTTGGACGACGGATGTAAATGCTTCAGCTTATGGGGAATACTTACAAGAAGCTGTGAACTCGCTTGTTTATTTTACGATTGGTACAGGAATTGGCGGAGGAGCAATTCAAAATGGTGAATTTATCGGTGGAGTCACTCATGCGGAAATGGGACATGCTTGTGTAATGCCACATCCTGATGATATTGATTTTGCTGGAAGTTGTCCGTTTCATGGAAAAAATTGCTTAGAAGGAGTTGCTGCTGGTCCATCAATTGAAGCTAGAGTTGGTGTAGCAGGTGAACGATTACCTCGAACGCATGAAGTGTTTGATTTAATCGCTTATTATGTTGCTCAAGCTGCTTATAATAGTTATGTTACTTTGGCACCTGAGCGTATAATTTTTGGTGGTTCGGTTTTGCAAGAAGAAGATATGATAAAAGTGCGTCAGTATTTTACAAAGTTCAATAATGGCTATGTAACAACACCTGATTTAGAAAAGTTAATTCAACGTCCGAGAATTGAAAATAATGGTTCTGCGACAATTGGTAATTTTGCCTTGGCTTTGAATGAGTTGAAAAAATAAAAATATCGAGGTTGGTTTAACATTGCCAACCTCGATATTTTTACAATCCACGACTATAAGAATTATTGTAGACTTTAAAATTCTTATCTTTTAATTGCTTAGCAGCCACTAAAG
>JAITWV010000129.1 GCA_031285105.1 Streptococcaceae bacterium
CAAACAAGGTACAGATTAAGAGGGCAATATATCGGTGTTTGTTCCGATACAGGCAGAAAAGTAGTAACTGACATTACAGGTAAGACAAAAAAAGAGGTAACTCTTAAACTAGAAAAGAAAAAACAGGCTTTAATCAATGGAACGCATGAAAAGACAAAAAAAAGAACTTTTGATGATGTTTATCAATCATGGCTTAAAACTCGTGAGCGTGAGGTAACATCTAATACACTTCAAACTTACAAAGGGCAATATAAACGACAGATAGCCCCACACATCGCCAGACACGATATAACTAAGATGAAACCTATTGCGATACAAGCCATGTTAGATAATGGGGTTGATGTTATTGGTTGGTCGAGCAGTGCATTAACTCAGATTTACGCAGTATTAAAAGGGGTTTGTGAGTATGCTCTGCGTACCGGTGCAATTACAAGTAACCCTATGAATAATGTAATTAAACCACGTGTAAGAAAGCGTAAAGTTAAGAATGATGTTAAATTCTTTGATGAAACGCAAGTTAAAACCATTCTAAACCACGCGAAAAACAATCAAGTAACTTATGATGATATCTTACTTTATACGCTTGTTAGAGTGATGTTGTTTTCAGGTATGAGGATAGGCGAGGTTCTAGCGTTGAAATGGTCTGATATTGATTTCAATGAAAGTACAATAGATGTTAATAAAACGTGGTCGACTGGAAAGGATAGAAAAGAAATATTAAACGATACAACAAAAACTGTTAACGGTCTGCGAATTATTTCTATTCATGGCGATGATGAAACCATAAGCACGCTTAAACGGTTAAGACTGCACCAAAAAGAATTATTTATGAAACATCGCAATAAAAGCGAGTTTATATTTGCTAGGTTAGACGCTACATCGCCTTGCACTCGTTCAACGTGGCGAGGTAGGCTAAACAACTTGTATAAGCGTTGTAATGTTCCTGAGTATTCAAGCCATGCCTTAAGACACACACACGCAAGCTTATTATTTGCTAGTGGTGCAGATATAAAATATATTTCTGAACGTTTAGGACACGCAAGTATTAACATCACAATGGACAGATACACGCATTTGCTTAAAACGCAAAAAGAAAACGTACAAGGGCAATTAGTGGAATTTATGCAAAACGCACAATAAAAACACGTTTTTCTATACAAAGTACTGTAAAAAGTACTGTAAAAAATAAAAAAGGTTATAAGCAATACTTTATAAAACGCATTATACCAACGTTTATAGCGTATTGTTTAACCTTTATTATGTTAATATTATATTAAGAGTATTACTTTTTCATAATCAATTTCATCGCTTCTTGAATTTGTTCATTTTGTAATTCAGGATTATCTTTTGCTTCTAAAATACATTCCTTCAAGTTTTCAGCCACAATCAAACCAATTAAATTATCAATACTTGAACGAATCGCACTTAACTGAGTAATGACATCTTTACAGTCTTTTTTCTCTTCCATCATCTTCAATACACCATTGACTTGTCCGCCAGCACGTTTTAAGCGATTGTGCATGGCTGTGTTGTAATTATGCATCAAGTAAATCACCACCTACTGTTTGATATAAAGCAAAAGCTCCGTCTAGATTTTTTACTTTGAAGCCATTTTGTTTTAAAATACGCTCGCCATTGTATGAACGTAATCCACTTTGGCAACTAATGATATATTCTTGATTTTTGTCTAATTTATCTAGATTTTGTCTTAACTCATCTAGTGGGATATTGATTGAGTTTTTAAAACCACCGTTCGCAATTTCGCCTGGGTTACGAACGTCTAATAATTTGGCACCATTGGCGATTTCTTCTTCAAGTTCATACCACTGGATATTGTCACTTAGACCTAAAGCAATATTCATCGCTGCATACCCAATCATGTTCACCGCATCTTTTGCTGAACCAAATGGTGGGGCGTAAGTTAATTCTAATTCTGGTAAATCAAAGACGGTTAATCCACCTTTAATGGCGGTAGCTAAAACGTCAATGCGCTTATCAATCCCTTTTTCACCAACTGCTTGTGCCCCGTAAATTTCTCCGGTTACAGGGTGGAAAATTAGTTTTAGGAAAATTTGTTTACTTCCTGGATAATAACCTGCATGAGAATTACTGCGTGTGTGGACCACTTTAAAAGGCAAATTCATTTTCATCAACATTTGTTCGCTAATGCCTGTTGAAGCAGCAGCTAAATTGAAGACACGAACAATCGCTGTACCAATGCTGCCTTTATTTTTGGTTGGTAAGCCATTTAAAATATCCGCAACTTGTCTACCTTGACGATTGGCTGGGCTGGCTAAAGAAATCAATGCATCAACATTTGTAATTTGGTTATTGACAATAATCGCATCACCCACTGCATAAATATCTTTGACGCTTGTTTCGTAGCGTTCATCAACTTTAATCCCACCACGCAAGCCTAATTCAATACCAGCTTTTTGTGCTAATGTTGTTTCAGGTACCACCCCAACAGACAAGATAACAATGTCAGTTGTGATTGTTTCTTCATTTTCTAACGTGAGTGTTTTTCCGGCATCTTGAAATTTCGTCACACCGATATTCGTTAACACATTCACGCCATTTTTGATTAATTCATTTTGCACCACAACAGCCATTTCTTGATCAATTGTTGGCAAAACATGTGGTGCTTTTTCAACGATTGTTACTTGAATGCCACGATTTTGAAGATTTTCAGCCATTTCTAAACCGATAAAACCTGCACCAATGACCGTTGCTGTTTGGGGTTTATGCGTATCTAAAAACTGCGTAATCTTATCAACATCTGGAATATTTCTCAAGGTAAACACGTTTGTTGCTTCTCTTAATCCTTCCATGTTCGGCACAAAAGGTCGAGCTCCTGGTGAAAGAATTAAGTCATCATACTTTTCTTGATATTCTTTTCCCGCAAAAACGGCGGTTACTTCTTTGGTTTCAGGGTTGATATCAACTACTTCAGTCATTTCACGCACATCCAAATTAAAACGTGTTGATAAAGCTTGAGCAGTTTGTACGACTAATTTCTCACGTGAGTTGATTTCTCCAGATACGTAGTAGGGTAATCCACAGTTAGCAAATGAAACGTTTGGACCTTTTTCAAAAACGATAATTTTCGCTTGTTCATCTAGACGTCTTAAGCGAGTTGCTGCACTCATACCACCAGCGACTCCTCCAACGATAATATAGGTTTTGCTCATTATTTTGCCCCTCTTTGTACTACGCCACGCCAAGCACTCATACCACCTGTAACATTGATGACATCATAACCATTTTTTTCAAGTGTCGCATAAGCATTTTTTGAACGCATACCTGATTGACAAATGACATAGATTTTTTTACCTTTATTGGCTTTATAGTTCCCAACTGTTGATAATGGTACGTTTTTTGCACCTGGAATATGTCCTGTAGTAAATTCATAATCTTCACGAACATCTAAAATAATTGGGTTCGTCGTTAAAATTTCTTGTAATTCTCCTGTTGAAATGCTGTTTGTTTTACTAAATAAATTAAACATCTGCTTGTTTCTCCTTCTTATACGGTATAGGGTATAATGAATAATATACCCCTCCTGGTATTTTGTCAAGGATTTATTTACTTATAACAAACAAAAAACCATCTTT
>JAITWV010000141.1 GCA_031285105.1 Streptococcaceae bacterium
AAAACCTCCCCAAATCTATCATCAAAGATAGATTTGGGGAGGTTTTTACGATTAAAGTTTTGTGCTAGTGCTTGAACGTTCGTTTTTCTTCTACGCATTCAGAGTTTTGTCCCAGACTCATTTTTTTCATGCCGAAAAACCTATAACAAAGCCATTATTAACATTAAGTTATATGAATTTAGAAAAACTATTTATTTTTTATGTTTGTTATTTTATATCAAGCAACCAATCAATGACATTTACTTGATTAATCCCATCTTCCCCTAAAGAATAATCATCCAATGTAAGCAAAAGTTTTGGGAAATTATCCATCGTAAGCTTTTTCAAAGGTCGAATTTCTCGTTCAAAAGTAGCTGGATCTAATACAGTGGCAGCAACTTGAATGTAAAGTTTTTCATCGCCTTTTTGAGCAACAAAATCAATTTCTTGCGCATGTAAGTTACCAATAAAAACATCATAACCTCTACGTAGTAATTCTAAGTAAACAATATTTTCCAAATCATGTCCCAAATTCACTCGTCTTTTTCCTAAATAAACATTTTTAAATGCAAGATCGCTGACATAAAACTTGGAATTTATTTGTAAATATTTTTTCCCCCAGATATCATAACGATCTACTTTATGGATAATGAGCGAATCTAGTAAACCTGACACATAACTTTCCACAGTTGGCGAGGTGGTTTTGCGATTTTGTGAAGTTAACGTGTCAGAAATTTTCTTGATTGTGATTAAATTTCCAATATTTGAAAAAAGAAATTTTGAAATACTTTCTAGTAAAAGCGAATCCGTTAATTTTCTGCGACTCATGATGTCTTTTATTAAAATAGTACTAACGACACCATTAACATAATCCAAGTAGGTTTGTTCATCATCAATTTTGATTGCATATGGTAAACCTCCTTTTTCCAAATATAATTGAAAGCTTTCTTTTTTATCGCCTCCTAAAAAGTCATAAAACTCTTTAAAAGAAAAAGGAAAAACCGGAATCTCAACATATCGACCAGCAATCAGTGTCGATAATTCTCCAGAAAATATATGGGCATTGGACCCTGTGATATACAAATCTAAATTCTCTCTTAAATTCAAGCTATTAATTACTTTTTGGAAATCTTCGACTAGCTGAATTTCATCCAAAAACAAATAATACTGACTATCGTCTTGTGTCTTATCTAAAATATATTCATGCAATAAACGGTAATCCAAAAAACGCTCATTAGCCAAATCTTCAAAATTAAGATGGACAATTTCATTTTCTAAAACACCTTCTTTAATAAGCTCTTGTTGGAATTGTTTTAAAAGTTCTGATTTTCCAGCACGGCGAATACCTGTAATGACTTTGATGTAGTCTTTGTTTTTGTGTTTCATTAAACGCTGTATATATGATTTTCTAAAATATTTTTGTTCCTTTTGGGATAAACTCATTTTACTAACTCCTTTTGCGGGGGATTATTAAGAAAACTAAAAGTTTAAAATACATTTTAATTATATCATTAAAATTGTTTTTGTTAAAATAGATTTTAATTACACGAAGTTTAAGAGCAGAAATAAAATCCATTTTAACGTATAAATCACACGCCATATTGCTTTTACTAAAAATCATTTGTAAAATCAATCTAAGGAGAAACACATGAATATTTTAATTTTAGAAGATGACCAAATGATTGCCTACGGACTTATTTATGCCCTTGAACAAGAAGGATACCAGGTCACTCATTTTGAAACGATCAAACAAGCAAGAAACTACATAGAAAATCAGCCATCTACTTTTCACTTAGCCTTACTAGATATGCAACTTCCTGATGGCGAAGGGACGCAAATTGCCGAAATGTTGAGCATTCCTATTATCTTTTTAACCATTATTGATGATGAGGAAAGAATTGTTCATGCTTTTGAAAATGGCGCGGCTGATTATGTGACGAAGCCTTTTCGGATTAAAGAGTTACTAGCAAGAATCAAGCGAGCAATTGGGTCTTCCAAAAATGATGGTCAATTAATGATTGGAAACTTAAAAATTGATACTAATGCAGCAAAGGTTTACGCAGGTGAGGAATTAATCGAATTAACTGCGCTTGAATATCGTCTTTTGCTTATTTTTGCAATGAATAAAGGGCAAATTTTAACGCGTCAGCAAATTCTTGAGTCTATTTGGGATGCGGCAGGGGAATTTGTTGAGGACAATACCTTGAGTGTTTATATGAAAAGACTTCGCAAAAAACTAGGGAACTGGGTGGATATTCAAACGGTTCGTGGAATGGGCTACAGGCTAGAGTAGATGATTATTAGAAAAAAAGAAATTGAAAATCTTTCGATGGCTATTCGTAAGCTGATTGATGGGCAAGAAATTGATATTCGTTGCAATCAAGAGGGTGCTTGGCCTATTTTAAAAAATGATATACATATATTAGCGGGCCAAAACAAAGAGCAAATTCAATTTTTACAACAAGAAAGAGATATTTTAAAGCATACTTTGGCAGATATTTCTCATCAAATCAAAACCCCACTTACTTCGATGTCGATTATGCTTGATTTAGTTGAAGGTGCGCCAAGTGAAAAACAAGTTGAACTATTGAAGAATATGCGTGCTAGTTTGGATCAGACACAGTGGTTGGTTGAAGCTTTATTGAAAATTGCAAAGTTGGAGTCTGGTTCGATTTCATTTTCTAAAAAAGAACACCCAGTAGAGTCACTTGTTCAGACTGCTATTTTACCCCTTGCTATTCAGTTGGAAATAAAAGAGCAAACCATTAGCTATCAATTGAAAGAGGATTTAACTATTTTCTGTGATGCGAGATGGACGAGTGAGGCTTTGGGAAATATCATCAAAAATGCTAGTGAACATTCGCCGAAGGACAGTCAAATTGTTATTGTTACAGGTGAAAATCCTATTGCTGCGTGGATTAAAGTACAAGATTGTGGCGATGGTTTGACGAATGAGCAGATTGCAAAATTGTTTAGACGGTTTGAGGCGAGCAATTCAAGTGCCGGTTATGGAATTGGATTACCTTTAGCTAAGTCAATTATGAAAAGTCAAAAAGGTGATATTGAAGTTGATGGTGGGGGTAATGGTCAGGGTGCGACTTTTACATTGAAATTTTATAAAATGGTGGAAAATGACTAAAT
>JAITWV010000185.1 GCA_031285105.1 Streptococcaceae bacterium
CATATTCATCCTCATTTAAAGCATAATAATATTCAGTCCCTGAGATTGTTTGAACGAAAAATAGAAGTGGGTTATCGCCAGTGTTAGCATTTGCTTGTGATCTGAAAATTTGGAACTCAGCTTTTTCAATGTATTCATAAGGGCTATCCTCAGAATTTTTCGCAAAGAGATAACCACCAACAAACGCATCCTCAGCTGGGAAAGTTCCTGTTGGACCAGTTATAACAGGATCATCTTCATTAGAAAATTCATAAGTGATTTCATTTTCAAGTACCCCAGCAACAGGAATCGCTGCATCTGTGATTTTAAAGGTAATAACTACATTAATTCGTTTTCCAACAAGACTTAAGCGATGATTCATTGACTCGTCTGTGTATAAAGAACCATTTGGGTCATTATTTACATTATCTGGTGTGATAGTGATGAGAACTGGACTAGATATAGGTGATTTACCAATTGTATCTATAGTTGCCTCAAAACCAGCAGGTATTGGCGCTGAATCTTTTCTAATTGAGTTTACTAAAGGAGTAATATTGGCAGATAGTTTATCGACCTTTGAATCGTGAGCAGGCAGAACTGGAATTTGATCGCTACTATTTCCAACCCAAACAAAATCCCAACTAACAAACTCTAAACCAGCACCAAATGTATCGGTCATTGTAATCGTGTCATATTTCCAAACCTTTGTTCCATTTACATTAATTGTTTGGGTGAAATCATCTGGAACCGTCACCCAAAGATTATAGCTAATCAAATCCCCAATATTATAGCCATTCACTTTTGGAGAAATAATATCTTTTCCTCCCCCATCTTCAACGATATTTTTAGGGAAGACGTGTACTAATTCTAAGTTTTTTCCCGAACCATCAACAATAGGCATCATAATTAACATCGGAATAGATTTTAATACAGCAACTCCAGGTGGGGTTGTTGTTTCAAAGACTGCATAGACATGATTACGAGCTGGATAAGTTGTTGTTTGAGTAGGAAGTTCAACCACCCCTCCTGCTGATAAACTTCTATCAGCAACAGCATCCGTTGCAGTAGTTTCAATTGCAGGTGTAGTTTTAGTACCAGGTGGTATAGCAGCAATGAACTCATCGACAGTCTTAAATTGTGTCAAAAATGCTTCTAAATCTTCATAAAGTTTCGAACGACCACCAGGATAAGCAGTACCAGAACCTGGTGAGATGATTTTTTTCACCTGATAAATATTCGCCGGCACTGGTGGACCTACCCAATCAAATTCAACCACCCCATTTAATAAATCATAAAATAAATCCGTAATGGTAAAGGCGGTAAATTTATAGTCCGCAAGATATGTTGCACCTAAAGGTCCTTTGGCTATATCATCATAAGGTGTAAGCGAACCATCATTAAGGATATAAGGCCACTGTGTATCAGGGTCAGTATCAGTAGCATCTACCTTATGAAATTGGAAATGTTGATGATCAGGTTCGATGTCAGCATGAACCACTCCCACCTGAAAAACAATCGGCAAAACAATACCCAACAACAAGGTCATCGTCAGCAAGAGCGTTTTAATCTTCGTTTTCATAATAATTCCTCCCTTTAAATCGAAAACTTACCGAAATATAATTTAAAACACAATAATATGTCATTATAGTACAATCATTTATTTAAGTTTGCATGGTTGAATGTATGATTTCCCAAAAAACGAAAAATAATTTAGACAAATTGACAAAAATATTATGAAGTTGAGAGGGTGAGGTAGGTGAAATGGCATTTATTATAGAAGAAAATGAAGTATAACCGCGTGCCTAGTTTATGTATTCCACCAAAAAATGAGTTCACATGGTATAATCAGTATAGAAAAAAGGTGAAAGGCAGTGTTTGAAATGGTTTATACATTGAAGAAATTCAAACAAAAATCATATTAATTGCAAAAACAGACGATTTTATCAAAATTTCTTAATTAAAATTTAAACATCCAACAAAATGTAGGATATTTAGCATTTTTTAGTGAAAATATTCTGCATTTTGTCTTATATTAAAGACTTTTTAGTTGACGATTTCATTTTGTATAAGTATGATAATCATTGAGAATAGCCCTCTGTCTATCGTAGTCGTCTGTTCTCTATGTCTTTGATATAGTAGAGGTGCACTATGTTGCTCGACGGGAGCCTTGTTACCGTTCGTAAGTCCCAGCAGGAGACGCTTCTTGCTCGCACCGTACATAAAGTAATTAAAACCACTTTTACAGGTGGTTTTAATAGTTAGGAGTAGTTTTCGGTATTGAGAGAATATAAAAAATATAGTGAAATTGTTCTCTCTGAGCTACTCGCTGACTATAGGGAAAATTTTTCAGGGAAAGTTGCAGTTGTACAAACGAATTATAAGAAATTGAGTGAGTTCAAAGTAATGTTTAATGATGATAACTTCCCCCATTTGCTTGGACTTCATTATGTTACTAAAGTAAAATATGGTTCTGGAATCATTAAAGCAATTGATAATGAACGGATTACAGCAAAATCGATTCAAAAACATCATGAATTTAATGCTAGAGATATACGAAAAAGAATTACAAGTTATCCATATTTGTATGAAGTTTTTTATGATAAACAGATAAAAGTTATTGTTCCAACTGATAATTTGAAACCGAATCCTATGAAATTGGAATGCGTATTTTCTAAAGGAAATGAAAACGGTGAATTTGTATTAGGTTTGAGAAGAGATCATGTAGACGGAATATTCAAACCAACCACTCTGCATTTTTCTAAGAAGAAAAAATATTCACTATTGAGACAATCAAAGGTAATTGATATTATATGGACATAAGATTAGAGTTTCTTTTCTAGTCTTATTTTTTTTTACAAACAATTTAATAATTCATTTTTTATTAAACACTTCCCTCGCTTCCCACTAGTAGAAAGATTATCATTCGAGCATAAAGTTAACGAAAAGAGGAAATAAAAAGCTCACCGATTAAGGCAAGCTAATTTTATTTTTTATCTATTTGTCACACGTCTTTGTTTTCTTTGTTCATTTCGGTTAGTCATCTGTACATCTCGTTGTTTTTGCCAATTTTCATAATCAGGTTTGGTATGATATCTCATTGAAAGAATCAGCCCAACCCCAATTAAATTTGACACGATAGAAGAACCACCTTGTGAAATAAACGGTAATGGAATCCCTGTTAATGGAAGTAAGCCAATATTTGCCCCAATGTTTTGGAAAACGTGGAATAAGATCATCATAATCACACCGGTAGCAATTGAGGTATAATATTGATTGTTTGACTCAAAGGTTACACGAATCATGCGATAAATTAAAACAAAAAATAATAAAATCACTATCGTTGAGCCGATAAAGCCAAAGTTTTCACCGATAACTGTAAAAATCATATCACTTTCACGAACGGGTACATAAGTAGAAACATTATTAAAACCAGTGCCAAACAATTGACCGGTTCCAATGGCAATTAAGGCACGTGCTTGTTGAAAACTTACACCAGATGTATCGTGAAACGGATCTAGCCAAGAGTCAATCCGAGCAAATTGATATTTTTGAAAACCAATTTGGTAAAGTAAATCACGTCCGGCTGGGTGAAGGACAAGTAAAATAGTGACGGTTCCTAATATAACTGTTCCTAAAAAAACGGGTAATAAAATTCGCCAACTAATGCCAGATAAGAAAATCATTCCTGCTAAAATCGCGATATAAACCAGTCCTGTCCCAAAGTCAGATTGCAGACCTAGTGTGAGCATGACGGGAATTGTTACTCCAACCATTTTGCCAATTAACCAAAAGTCAGTCTTTAAGGTGCGTGTGGTATAAAAGGCATTATGTTGGGTGATGAGGTAAGCCAAAATTAAAATAAAGGCTATTTTGACTAATTCACTTGGTTGAAAAAGGTTCGTTGAGCCAATTGCTACCCAGTTACGTGACCCGGTACGAGCAGCCATGACGGGATCATAAAAAAAGATTGGCAAAAGCATTAAACCTAACCCACCGATGTAAAATAAGGGAGTTAATTTCCATAATATGCGAGAAGACATGTGAATGACAATAAAAACTAGAAAAATACCCACTCCATACCAAGCTGCTTGTCTGATCATCATGGTAGTTACATTCACGTGGTTGGGATCATGCACTAAAGCAACATATAATGAAAGCATGCCGATAATACTCAATAAAAAGACTGGCAAGATGACTCCATAATCCACCCGCGAGTCAACGGTTATTGTACGTCTTGTTTTTTTCATATATTAAGATTCTCCAAAAATTCATATTACTATTCAATCACTCATTATAGCTAAGGTTTGACGAAAAA
>JAITWV010000260.1 GCA_031285105.1 Streptococcaceae bacterium
ACAGAAATTTTAAAAGCGGCAAATATGTTATCCATTCCCGTAATTGATATTTATCAAAATATGTTATCAACCAACACGCCAAATGATTTATTACAAGCGGATGGCTTACATTTTAGTGAATTAGGCTATGAATATTTAGCAAAATGGATTATCGAAAAAATAAAGGAGTTAATCTAATGAGTAGTAATCAATATTTCGAAAATACACCAGATACTAAGCATGACTATAAAGAATTTACTTTTGAATTACGAGGAAATAAATTAATTTTCCAAACAGATAGCAATGTTTTTTCAAAGAGTACGATTGATTTTGGATCGCGGGTGTTAATTGATGCCTTTGATGATGAAAAAATTATTGACGGAGATGTTTTAGATGTGGGTGCAGGTTATGGTCCAATTGGTTTATCGATTGCTAAATCAACTGGGCGTACTGTAGATATGGTAGATGTCAATGAACGTGCGTTAGATTTAGCTCGTAAAAATGCTGAACGAAATTTAATTAATAATGTAAATATTTATACCTCAAGTATTTATGATGGTGTAGAAAAAACAGATTATGCAGCAATTTTATCTAACCCACCGATTCGTGCAGGAAAAAATGTGGTTCATGAAATTTTGCTCAAAGCTTATGAGCATTTAAAACCAGGTGGAGCTTTGTTAATTGTTATCCAGAAAAAACAAGGTGGCCCGTCAGCTAAAGCGAAAATGGAAGAAATTTTTGGCAATGTGGAAGTATTAACCAAAGAAAAAGGGTATTTCATCTTCCAATCAATTAGATAACATATTTAATTTTATAGTAAATTATTACTAAATTTTAATGATATAATAATACAAATGATTTTAAATTAGGTATAATGAAAAACGCAATCGCTTACACGTTGAAATCATGAAAATAAAATAAGAAAGAAGTGATTAAAAACATGCGCATGGTCGATTTAATTGAGAAAAAGCGCGATGGAGGAATTTTAACGAAAGAAGAAATTCACTTTATTATCGATGGATATACAAAAGGAACAATACCTGACTATCAAATGAGTGCTTTTGCGATGTCAGTATTCTTCAAAGATATGACCGATGAAGAAATTACAGCTTTAACATTAGCAATGGTTCACTCAGGCGACATCATTGATTTAGCAAAAATTGATGGAGTCAAAGTAGACAAACATTCAACCGGTGGTGTAGGTGATACAACCACTTTAGTATTAGCACCATTAGTAGCAACTTTAGGCGTTCCTGTTGCAAAAATGAGTGGTCGTGGTTTAGGACATACTGGTGGAACATTAGATAAATTTGAAGCAATTCCCGGTTTTTCAATTGAGATGACCGAAGAAAAATTTGTCGAGTCTGTTAATGACTTAAAAGTAGCTGTGATTGGTCAAACAGGCGAACTTGCTCCAGCCGATGGGAAACTTTATGCCTTAAGAGATGTTACAGCAACGGTAAATTCAATTCCGTTAATTGCTTCATCTATTATGAGTAAAAAAATTGCTGCTGGTGCAGATGCGATTGTATTAGATGTAACAGTTGGTGAAGGTGCATTTATGAAAACACCTGAAGAAGCGACTCGTTTAGCACAAACGATGGTCAATATCGGAAACTTAGCTGGACGTCAAACAAAAGCAGTTATTAGTGATATGAGTGAGCCATTAGGTTTAGCAATCGGAAATTCACTAGAAATCGTGGAAGCCATTGATGCATTAAAAGGCAATGGTCCAGCTGATTTAATGGAATTGGTTTATGTTTTAGGCGGACAAATGATTATATTAGCTGGTGTAGCTAGTTCAATGGAAGAAGCTAAAGTTATTTTAGAAGCAAAAATCAATGACGGTTCAGCTTTAGAAAAATTCCGTGAAATGGTTATCAATCAAGGTGGCGATGTGAGCTATATTGACCAACCAGAAAAATTATTGACAGCAAAATACAAAACACAAGTATTAGCAAAACAAGCAGGATATGTTTCACAAATTGTTGCAGATAAAATTGGGATTGCAGCCATGCTTTTAGGTGCTGGACGTGCAACCAAAGAAGACACAATTGACCCTGCAGTTGGAATTATCTTGAAGAAAAAAGTTGGCGACAAAATTGAAATTGGTGAATCACTAGCTGAAATCCATGCAAATACTGAGGATTATCAAGAAACGCTAGACATGATTTTAGACAATATGATAATTTCAAATTCCCCGTCCCATACTCAATTAATTCATGGTATAATTGGTTAGTAATAAAAAATTTACATGAATGTAATATGAAGGAAGGTTTATAATAATGTTATTAAATAAATATATTGACCACACTGTCTTAAAAGCAGACACTGCACAAGAAGGCGTTCAAAAAATCATTGATGAAGCAATCAAATATGACTTCATGAGTGTTTGTATTAATCCAACTTGGGTGAAGTTTGCTGCTGAGCAATTAAAAGACACAGATGTAAAAGTTTGTACGGTGATTGGTTTTCCATTAGGAGCAAATACTGCCGAAGTAAAAGGCTATGAAACAAAAGATGCTATCAATAATGGCGCAGATGAAGTAGATATGGTTATCAATATTGGCGCATTAAAATCAGGCCAAACCAAAACGGTATTCAACGACATTAAAGCAGTAGTAGGTGCAGCTGCTGGCAAAGCTTTAACAAAAGTAATCATCGAAACAGCTTTATTAACAGATGAAGAAAAAGTTACTGCTTGCAAATTAGCAAAAGAAGCAGGAGCAGACTTCGTTAAAACGTCAACTGGCTTTTCAACGGGTGGCGCAACAGTAGAAGATATTCGTTTAATGCGTCAAACTGTTGGACCAGACATGGGCGTGAAAGCTTCAGGTGGTATTTATTCTGAAGAAGACGCAAACAACATGATCGAAGCTGGAGCAACTCGTATTGGTACATCAGCAGGTGTGGCAATCGTTACTGGAGCACAAGCAAAAGGCGGGTATTAAGAATGTTAAAACCAGAATGGATTGACCTTTCAATCGATGCACAAAAAAATGCTTACGTTCCTTATTCAAAATTTCCAGTCGGTGCTGCATTAGTAGCAAAAGATGGAACAGTTATTCAAGGATGTAATATTGAAAATGCTTCATTTGGACTTACAAATTGTGCCGAAAGAACAGCAATCTTTAAAGCAGTTTCTTCTGGTATCAAGGAATTTCAATATCTAGTAATTTCAGGAAACACACCAGAACCTATTTCACCATGTGGTGCTTGTCGCCAGGTGATTGCAGAATTTTGTGACCCAGATATGCCGGTTACTTTAGTAGGGCATGACAAGGTACAAAAACATACAACCGTGGAAGGACTTCTTCCGTATATGTTTACTAGCAAAGATTTATAGTAAGCAACTTTCGCTAATTTTAGCGACACATAACATGATTTCAAAGCAACTAAGCTTGAAATAAATAAATTATTATAGTTTTTTTCTAAGGAGGAAAAAGAGTTATGAAATTGAAAGCACTAGGACTAGGCGCTTTAACACTTGCTTCAGTTGCTTTATTAGCAGCTTGTGGCAACAACAACAGCGGTTCAACAGACTCATCAGCACCAGCAGGAGGAACTGATAAGACAACTGTTGCAATCGTTACTGATACAGGTGGAGTGGATGACCGTTCATTTAACCAATCAGCTTGGGAAGGTTTACAAGCTTGGGGTAAAGTACACAATTTATCTCAAGGACAAGGTGGATTTAACTTCTTCCAATCAGAATCTGAGGCTGACTATGATACTCACGTAAACAACGCTGTATCACAAGGATTTAACTTAGTTTACGGTATTGGTTTCAAATTACATGATGCCATTGCAGGCGCTGCTGATCGTAACCCTGATACAAAATTTGCTATTGTTGATGATGTAATCGATGGTAAAAAGAACGTTGTTTCAATCACATTTGCTGATAACGAAGGTGCTTATTTAGCCGGTGTTGCAGCTGCTAAACAATCTAAGTCTGGCGTTGTTGGTTTCGTAGGTGGAATGACTGGTACAGTTATCGACCGTTTTGAAGCTGGTTTCCGTCAAGGTGTTTACGATACAAACCCAAATGTTAAAGTAATCGTAGAATATGCTGACTCATTTAACGATGCAACTCGTGGTGCGGCAATTACAAAAACAATGATCGCTGATGGCGTTGATGTAATTTATCATGCTTCAGGTGGTACTGGTGCAGGTGTCTTCCAAGAAGCTATCCGTCACAACGAAGGTTTATCTAAAGATGATGACAAAAAAGTTTGGGTAATCGGAGTTGACCGTGACCAAACTGAAGAAGGTAACTTCACTGATAAAGATGGCAACAAAGCAAACTTAGTATTAGCTTCAACTGTTAAAGGTGTTGGTAAAGCTGTAGAGGCTGTATCTGACATGTTAGTTGATGGCAAATTCCCAGGTGGCGAAGTAAAAGTCTTTGGTTTAGCTAACGAAGGTGTATCATTATTCATGGAAAATGCTCCATCTGATATTCAAGATGCTGTAAAAGCTGCACAAGAAAAAATTGTTGCAGGCGACATTACAGTTCCTGAAGCTCCATCAGCTGTGAAAGATGGTAGTAACTAATCTTTAACAATAATAACTAGAACTGAGGGGTTCGACTCCCCTCAGTTTTCTATAGTGATAACAATAATTACATAGTTTCACTTTAGAATAGATCAAGGAAAAACGATCTATTCTTGGCGTATTGCATTTATACTTTAATATATTATTAATAACGCCAAAAAAAATTTAGAAAAAGAGGGAAAAGTAGACAATTTTTTATTATAATGTTGAAAGCCCAATATAGAAAGGAAGTGTCATTGTGTCAGAAGAATACGTACTTCAGATGAAAAATATTACCAAGCAATTTGGTACCTTCAAAGCAAATGACAATGTCAACCTAAACGTGAAAAAAGGTGAAATTCACGCGCTTTTAGGTGAAAATGGTGCAGGTAAGTCTACACTAATGAATATGTTATCAGGACTTTTGGAGCCAACAAGTGGTCAAATTATCCTTAACGGTCAAGAAGTTCAAGTAACAAGTCCAACCAAAGCCACTCAGCTAGGAATTGGAATGGTTCACCAGCACTTTATGTTAGTTGAAGCATTTACAGTAGCTGAAAATATTGTATTAGGAAGCGAGCCGATGAAAGGTGGCGTGTTCCTGAATACGAAAAAAGCCGAACACGACATCATGGATATTTCAACCAAATATGGACTGAAAGTAGATCCACACGCCAAAGTCCAAGATATTACGGTCGGGATGCAACAACGTGCCGAGATTCTTAAAACACTTTATCGTGGAGCAGACTTGTTAATCTTTGATGAGCCAACTGCCGTGTTAACTCCTGATGAAATTGATGAATTAATTCAAATCATGAAGGACTTAGTAAAAGAAGGCAAGTCAATCATTTTAATCACTCACAAACTAGACGAAATTCGTGCAGCAGCTGATCGGGTAACGGTCATCCGTCGCGGTAAGACGATTGATACATTTGATGTTGAAGGAGTCAGCTCACAACAATTAGCCGATGCCATGGTTGGTCGTAAAGTTTCATTTAAAACCGAAAAACCAGAACCAAATCCAACAGATGTCGTTTTGTCTGTCAAAGATCTAGTTGTTAAAGAAAGTCGTGGTCTTGAAGCGGTTAAATCTCTTGGCTTTGACGTTCGTGCCGGTGAAGTTTTAGGTATTGCAGGAATCGATGGCAATGGTCAATCAGAATTAATTCAAGCAATCACTGGTTTACGCAAAGTAGAATCAGGTAGTATAACCTTCATGAACCAAGACATTACCAACCTTCGTCCACGTACAATTACGGAAAAAGGAATTTCACACGTGCCAGAAGACCGTCACCGTGATGGTTTAATCTTAGACATGTCATTAGCTGAAAATATTGCTTTACAAACATACTATAAAAAACCTTACTCAAACAAAGGGATTTTAAATTATGGTGAAATCAATAAATTTGCTCGTGAAAAAATTGAAGAGTTTGACGTTCGTACCGTTAATGAGTTAGTACCTGCTCGTGCATTATCAGGTGGTAACCAACAAAAAGCCATTATCGCTCGTGAAGTAGACCGCAATCCAGAATTATTGATTGTCGTTCAACCAACACGCGGACTAGACGTAGGGGCGATTGAATATATCCACCAACGCTTAATCGAACAACGCACTCAAGGCAAGGCAGTATTATTAGTCAGCTTTGAATTAGAAGAAATTTTAAACGTATCCGATCGAATTGCCGTTTTACATGAAGGAAAAATCACTGGTATTGTAAACGCAAAAGAAACAAATGAACGAGAATTAGGACTGATGATGGCAGGAACAACCTACGAAGAAGCCCACGCTCAAGCATTTGATAGTGTAGATGCAAACGAGGAGGTTGAAAACAATGTTGAATAGATTTAAGTCAAGTTTCGATACACAAAACTTTTTAGTGCCAATTTTAGCAGTTGTCTTTGGTTTCTTACTTGGAGCAATTATCATGATTGCCACAGGTTTTAATCCAGTTCAAGGATACGCAGCAATGATGTCATCAGCTTGGGGTAAGCCTTTCTTTGCTGGTGAGACGATTGCTCGTGCGATTCCTTTAATTTTTACAGCCTTAGGGTTTGCCGTTGCCATGTCAGCTGGGTTCTTTAATATCGGGCTTTCAGGTCAAGCATTAGCCGGTTGGATTTTTTCAGTCTGGGTCGTATTTGCTTTTCAAGGTTTACCAAGTATCATTTTAATTCCATTAGCAATCATTATTGGTGCTTTTGCTGGAGCGATTGCAGCAGGGATTCCAGGTGCTTTACGTGCTTTCTTTGGCACAAGTGAAGTTATCACAACAATTATGCTGAACTATGTTTACTTGTTCTTATCAACTTTCATGTTACGTACCTTCTTTAAAGAAGAGTGGATGCGTAATGTCGATGTTACTTTACCAATGCCAGAAAATGGACGTATTACTTCAACGCTTTTACAATCATTAACGAATGGTTCGCGTTTAAATAATGGTCTTTGGTTAGCCTTAGTGGCCTTAGTATTGGTTTGGTTTATGATGAAGAAAACAACAACTGGTTTTGAAATTCGTGCGGTAGGTTTAAACCCAACTGCATCTGAGTATGCTGGTATTTCATCAAAACGCACAATCGTTATTTCAATGATGATTTCAGGTGCTTTGGCTGGTTTAGGTGGGGTAGTAACAGGTATTGGTTACTTCTTAAACTTTACCAATCAAGTATCAAGTTTAGATATTGGTTTCAATGGATTAGCCGTTTCATTACTTGGAAACAATTCACCATTTGGAATTTTATTTGCTTCCTTGTTATTTTCTACTTTAGCAGCCGGTTCATCTGGTATGCAGGCTTTAACGATTCCAGCTGAGATTGCGTCAATCGTACAAGCATCGATCATTTTCTTCGTTGGTGCAAACTGGATGATTCGTTTCTTCTTGGATAAAATGAAAAAAGACAAAACTCAAGTAGCAGTGGAAGTTGCTGCAGTTAATAAAAAAACAGCTCCTTCACAAGATAGTAACAAAGGAGGAGAAGAATAATGGTTCAAACACTTACTTTAGTCGTTTCATTGACTTTACTTTATTCGACGCCTTTGATTTTTACATCACTAGGCGGGACATTTTCTGAGCGTTCAGGTATCGTAAACGTTGGTCTTGAAGGGATCATGGTTATGGGTGCATTTGCGTCAGTGTTGTTTAACCAAGAATTTGGTGCAAACTTTGGCTCAGCAGCTCCGTGGTTGTCGTTGTTGTTTGGAGGAGTAGTCGGATTAATTTTTGCTTTACTACACGCAGTAGCAACTGTTTCTTTACGTGCGGACCATATTATTTCAGGGACAGTTATTAACTTAATGGCACCTGCGTTATCAATCTTTATCGTGCGTTTAATGTATGGTTCAGGTCAGGTAAATAATATTACAGGATTTTCATATACCAATATTCCAATTTTAGATCAAATTCCAGTGATTGGCCCAATGTTCTTTGGCAATATCATGTTGGTTTCTTATCTTGCGATTGTTCTTTCAGTTGTGTGCTGGTTTGTCATCTTCAAAACTCGCTTTGGTTTACGTTTACGTGCCGTGGGTGAGCATCCGCAAGCAGCAGATACTTTAGGGATTAACGTATATAAAATGCGTTATGCAGGAGTTTTATTATCAGGTTTCTTTGGTGGTCTAGGTGGTGCGGTATTTACGCAAACCATTTCTGGACAATACCGTATCGGAACCATTGCTGGTCAAGGTTTCATGGCGATGGCAGCGATGATTTTTGGTAAATGGTCACCACTAGGAGCAATGGGCGCTTCCATCTTCTTTGGTTTAGCACAAATCTTACCGTTGATTTCAAGAAACATTCCATTCTTGGCAAATGTTCCTAACGTTTGGTTGCAAACAG
>JAITWV010000347.1 GCA_031285105.1 Streptococcaceae bacterium
TATTTCTTATAGAAAAGGAATGACAATTTTGAATAGTAAAAATTATGATAACTCTCAAAGAAAACTGAGAAAAGAAGAACTAATAAAACGTGTGAAAAAGAGTTTGATTTAGTTTCACCACATCTCAATGAACGAACAAAAAGAATTTTTGCAGCCACAAAAGCTTTATTAATCGGCTATGGAGGAATTTCCATTGTAAGTAAGGCTACTGGTTTAGATAGACACTCAATTAAAAATGGGTGTTTGGAAATCGAATCAGGCCAAACGCAGGATTTAAATAGAATTCGAAAACCTGGCGGTGGAAGAAATAAATTAATTGAAAATCAATCAGATATTTTAGATTCGTTAAAAAATATTTTGGAGCCTTCAACTTTTGGTTGTTCTGAAAAACTCTTGATCTGGACATTGAAAAGTCGACGCAAGCTAGCGCGTGAATTGAATAATCAGGGATTTGAAATTTCATATGTTACGGTAGGAGATTTGTTAGAAATATTAGGATACAGCCTTCAAGTAAATAAAAAATCAATTGAAGGAAATCAAGATCAACCAGACAGAAATGCTCAATTTGAATTCATCAATAAGAAAATGAAAAGCTTCCAAGATGCAGGTTTACCAGTGCTTTCAGTTGATTGTAAAAAGAAAGAGTTGGTTGGCAACTATAAAAATCCTGGCAGAATTTATCGACTTAATAAAAACCCTGAGAAAGTGAAGGTATATGATTTCATAGATAAACAACAAGGAAAAGCCAATCCGTATGGCGTCTATGATGTCACTCAAAATGTTGGTTTCATTAACTTAGGAATTGATCATGATACAGCTCAATTTGCTGTAGAAAGCATTCGCCGATGGTACAAAAAGTTGGGTGCGAATCAATATCCGAGTGCGACTAAAATATTATTAACAGCTGATGGTGGCGGAAGCAATGGAAGTCGAAATAGGCTTTGGAAATTCGAACTGCAAAAATTGGCTTCGGAACTAGGGATAGAAATTCATGTCTGTCATTTACCTCCAGGAACAAGCAAGTGGAACAAGATTGAGCATCGACTATTTGCCCAAATCTCAAGAAATTGGAGTGGGATACCGTTGAGAAGCCATGAAATCATTAGAGATTTAATTGTGTCAACAACAACTGAAACGGGTTTAGAGGTCCATTATGAAATGGATAGAAATTTATACCCTCTCAAAATCAAAGTATCCGATGAAGAACTTGCAAAATTGAATATCAAATTTTACAAATTTAGAGGCGAATGGAACTATAAGATAAAACCTGAAAAAATCAAAAATTGTAGAAATTAGATGGTGGAGTTATTTTTTAACAGCTCCTATACTAGCAAAAAATATATAAAAATTTTAATTAAAAAAAATCTGTTGCACGACAGCAAGCCATCAGACAACAGCAGGATAGTTGAGAACAGCGCCTCATGCCTTGCTCTCAGGGTGAAACTTTTGAGAAAGAAGAATCAGAAAAACTATATTACACCCACCTTTTGATCGAGTTAAGTTAAATCAGCCTCTTTCTCACGAATTTTCTATATTAAGAAGGCATGAAATAATTGGAATCCAATAGTTTCATGCCTTCTCGTATATGTTACAATCTGCGACATACCCTTTTTTTAATTAAAAAATTCAAGCTCTACTTTTTCTAATAAACTGTTATATGTTTTTAGATTCATTAATACATGTCGATATAATAATGGTTCTTTATCGTTATCTTCTTCAAAAGTCACTTCAGCTGTTCCAGAACTTTCGAAAGTAAGTACTAAAGTTCCTTCAATATTTCTAATTTTTAACAATGAGCCTGTAGGAACAACATTTCCTTCAAAATAAACCCTAGCATAATACATAGAGTATTCTTGGAAATCATAATTTTTAAAATCAAATTGTTCATTTAATGAGTTCCAGTCATCTTTAGTAGGTAAAAAATTTTTGATTTCATCAACAGATTTTACCTTTACTAATAAATTATCTAAAGTATTTGATTTGTCACTTTTATCTAAAATTACATACTCATCTAAAATTATCTCGAAAGGTATTTCACTGATAGTTTCTATGCTAGCGCTATTTTGATAATCATCATCATCTTCGATTTCTTTTTGAGAGCAACCGCCAACAAATGTAATAAACAACATTATTAAAATGCATATTCTCTTCATGAAACTCACCTCTTTTCTTACTAATTTTCTTCACCATAACCATACTCCCCTTCTTTTTTTTTTAGAAAAATAAAATCAAACGAACATGAATCCAAATCTTACTCATGTTATCCCTCCTCGGTTTTCAATATAGTTTCAAAAATTTAATAATTTGATTATACACTGCTTGCGCAAAGATGTGATATAATTTTCCTGAAAACGGTTTTTTAGTGTAAGAGCATTCATGAATGAAAAAGGGGAAAACGATATGATTGGGAAAACATTACGAAATGCCAGACAAGCAAAGGGGTACACTTTAAAAGAGGTAGCCGATGGGATTATTTCATTTGGGCAACTTTCAAAGATCGAAAATGATGGGAAAGGAGAGACAACTTCAGTAAAGCACTTCTTTGAAATCCTTGAAAGGTTGAATTTAACTATTGCCGAATTCAGCAAATTAACTGAAGCTGAAGTATTCAAGCTACGGTCGGAATACTCAGATAAAATACAAGAAACCCTTCGTTCCAACAGGTACGACAAAGTCGACGAGCTAATTGAAGAGCTTAGAAAGCACTTTATCAAAACACAAAACAACTATTTCAAACAC
>JAITWV010000388.1 GCA_031285105.1 Streptococcaceae bacterium
AAAAAATGCTATAGCAAAAAAGTAATTTTGCTATAGCATTTTGATCATTTTGCTATAGCTAATTCATGATTTTGCTATAGCATTTTTGCAAATTTGCTATATTGAATTTAAAAATGGACAAATATATGTAATAAAATAACATCATTAGCCAAGTTGAAACTAAGTGAAGAACAATAAAAAAACCGTTCGTGAGTTTGATGGTACGAGCGGCTTGGTTTATCGATAAGACGATAATTGATAAGAATGACTAGATATACTATATTGCCTTAGACCAAAAAAGTCAACCTATCAAACTTAAAAAAGCAATTCTTTGGTTGTCACAATTAAATCATTTATAATGAAATTAACATTAATCACACTTAATATATGAGGAGAATGATATGAAGATAGTAATTGTGGGAGGAAATCACGCCGGTATTGCTGCTGCTAGAAGAATACGTGAGGATTACCCAGAAGATGAGGTTTACATTTTTGAAAAAAGTCATGAGGTTGGCTTTGTTTCACAGACCATTCCGTTATTTTTAATGGGGCAACAAAAATTAGATACACAAGGAAATTATACCAATCCAGATGAAATTAGAAAGCTAGGCATCAATCTTTATATAGAAACCGAGGTAACTTCAGTTGATGTCAAAGAAAAATTAGTTAAGTACAAAAACGAAGAAAAAAAAGAATATGGTGAGATTGTTTATGATAAATTAATCATGGCTAGTGGTTCTTACCCAAGTCTGCCACCAACGGGAGGAAAAGTTGGTGAGTCGCTATTTTTAATTAAAGATAAACATGACGCTCTTGTATTGGATCATTTTGTTCAACACGCTAAACACGTAGCTGTAATTGGTGCTGGGTTGGTTGGTGTCGAAGTGTCGCGTATTTTGGCTAAGCGAGGTTTACAAGTAACGTTAATTCATGCTCGAAAACGTATTTTAAATGATTACTTAGATGATGTAATGTCGATTGAAACTGAAAAACAATTGGAAAAAGAAGGCATTCGTGTTCTTTTAAATATGCGTGCTAGAAATTATGAAACGGTCGAAAAAAAATTAATCCGTCGTCCAAGAGTCAAAATCTCTTTAGGCATTGATGATGATATTACGGTGGACGGGGTGATTGTTTCAACTGGTTTTAGACCGAACTCTTACCTTTTAGCTGGACAGGTCGAAACTGGTGATAAGGGTGCGATTTTAGTGGATAAATATATGCACTCAAGTAATCCAGATATTTTAGCTGTTGGTGATTGCGCGACGACTTATATGGACTTAATTGACCGCAATGTTTATAACCCCCACGCTTCAGATGCATTTAGACAAGGAGCAGTTGCTGGAATTAATATCCATGAAAAAAAACAACCTATTGGTCTGACAACCGGGACGTATCGCTTTAATATGGAAGACTTCTTCATTGCAAAAACAGGTTTGACTTTATTTGAGGCGATGGAACAAGGATGGGATGCGGATTTTGTTAATTATCGAAACGAAGTAATTAATAGCGATGATTTTGCAAGTGGCTGTTTGGTGTACGAAAGAAAAACGCATAAAGTCTTAGGTATTCAAGTCCTTGGAACAAGAGATATTTCTTATTATGTTAATACTTTTTCGTATGCCATTCAAACCGATGCGGTAATTGAGGATTTGGAGTTTTCTGATTTTTATTTTGAACATGGCTACAAAGATCCAATGAGTTTTGCATCGAAAGTGTTGCATTTAATTCGTGAAAAGGAAAAAGAAGCTCTTGCTAATCAGGAAGAAGACAATAGTTAAGCTTTCCTAGCGATAACTTGAAAAATAGTGAAAAATCTTGTATTCTCATACACAGACAAAATGCACAACCTCTAGTCAATTGTCTAGGGGTTTTTTAGATAGTAGAAAGGGAATTTTATGCAAAATATAACCAAAGAATTTGATACCATTGCAGCTATTTCGACTCCTCCAGGTGAAGGGGCGATTTCGATTATTCGTTTAAGTGGATCAAAAGCGATTGAAATTGCCGATAAAGTTTATTGTCAAGGGAAAAAAAGTCTCATGAATGTACCAACTCATACGATTCACTATGGGCATATTCAAGACCCTAAGACTGAACAGATGTTAGATGAGGTCATGGTTACAGTCTTAAAAGAGCCAAAAACTTTTACTAGAGAAGACATTGTTGAAATTAATACACATGGTGGCATTGTGGTAACCAATCAAATTCTGCAATTAATTTTGCGTGAAGGCGGCAGGTTGGCTGAACCGGGTGAATTTACGAAACGTGCTTTCTTAAACGGACGTGTGGACTTGTCAGAAGCTGAGGCGGTGATGGATTTAATTCGTGCTAAAACAGATCGAGCGATGAATGTGGCTGTTTCGCAACTAAATGGGAATTTATCAAAATTAATCCAAGACATTCGCCAAGATATTTTAAATACATTAGCCCAAGTTGAAGTAAATATTGACTATCCTGAATATGATGATGTTGAGGAGATGACGACCAAACTTTTACTAGAAAAAGCGCAGATGTTAAAAGTTACTTTAGGCAATTTATTATCCACAGCTAAACAAGGGAAAATTTTGCGCGAAGGACTATCAACGGCAATCATTGGTCGTCCAAATGTCGGGAAATCCTCCTTATTAAATCATTTATTAAGAGAAGAAAAAGCCATCGTAACAGACATTGCCGGAACAACGCGTGATGTAATTGAAGAATTTGTGAGTGTGCGCGGGGTACCTTTAAAGTTAATTGACACTGCAGGTATTCGTGAAACCGAGGATATTGTAGAGCGAATTGGCGTGGAACGTTCACGTAAAGCATTAGCAGAATCAGATTTAATTTTATTGGTAATAAACGCAAGCGAAGAATTAACCAAAGAAGATATGCAGTTAATCGAGGCAACTAATGGCTTAAATCGCATTATTTTGCTCAATAAAACAGACTTGCCAACACAATTAGATATAGAAAAATTAAAAGAATTAACTGACGAAACCAAAATCATTCCTGTTTCTGTCTTGGCCAATGAAAACTTAGACGCGTTAGAAGAAGAAATCGCCACTTTATTCTTTGGTGGGCAAACAGGTGAAAACAAAGATGCCACTTATCTTTCAAACGTGCGTCATATTGGCTTAATCGAACAAGCTGATCTTTGTTTAGATGAAGTGATTTCAGGAATCAAAGCGGATATGCCTGTTGATTTAGTCCAAATAGACATGACCAGAACATGGGAATATTTGGGTGAAATTATCGGTGAAAGTGCGCCAGATGAATTGATTACTTCCTTATTTAGTCAATTTTGTTTAGGTAAATAAAATGAGATTTAAAGCAGTTATTAGCTATGATGGGACTGATTTTACGGGTTTTCAAAGGCAAAATGATACTAGAACTGTCCAAGGTGAGTTAGAAAAAACATTAACACGCATGAATGGTGGGCAAATGGTCCAAGTGCAAGGCTCAGGTCGAACCGACTCAGGCGTTCATGCACTAGGACAAGTGATTCATTTTGATTTGCCTCAAGGTCGTCCCGAAGAAAAATTACGTTTTGCTCTTGATACCCAATCACCAGAAGATATTGCGGTTCATTCGATTGAAAAAGTGCCAGATGATTGGCATGCTCGTTACCAACCACATGAAAAGACTTATGAGTATCATTTAGAAATTGGTAAACCACGTTCGGTATTTAATAGAAGATTTGCTAGTTATTTTCCGTATCCTTTAGATATTGAAAAAATGCAAAAGGCCATTAAATACCTTGAAGGAACACATGACTTCACAGGTTTTACTGCAACTGGTGGAAGTGTAGAAGATAAAGTACGCACAATTTATGAAGCGAGCCTGCGTTATGACAAAGATCAAGAAATAATTATCTTCACATTTTCAGGTAATGGATTTTTATATAAACAAATTCGTAACATGGTCGGCACTTTAATTAAAATTGGCAATGATCGCTTTCCAATTGAACGCATTGAGGAAATACTAGAAAAAAAAGACCGCCAATTAGCAGGGCCTACCGCTCATCCAGAAGGGTTATTTTTAAAAGAAGTTCGATATTTATAATCGTAAAAAACAAAGCTACCAATTTTTGCTGGCAGCTTTGTTTTTTGCACTTTTTATAACATTTACAACTTAATTTAATGTTTCATTTTGATTTGTGAATTTCACACAAACCAATTCCTTGTCTGAAATTTCACCTGTTGCTATAATACCTGTTATGTTTACAAAAATAATTAAAATGGATGATTATATTAATGGATAAAATGCTTGTTTATGGTGGGAAGAACAAACTAAAAGGAACAGTGGAAATTCAAGGAGCAAAAAATGCGGTTTTACCAATTATGGCCGCTTCCTTATTAGCCCAAGAAGGTGTGACGTTACTTAAGGCTGTACCAAAGATTTCTGATATTTATAC
>JAITWV010000429.1 GCA_031285105.1 Streptococcaceae bacterium
GTCATTTTCTTATTTAATATTTTTAAGCATTCGTAACCCATTTAAAATAACTAAAATCGTGCTTCCTTCATGTGCAATAACCCCTAAAGGCAAGCTGATGATTTGGAAGAAATTTGATAATAAAAGGAAACAAATCACACCAACTGAAACGATCATGTTGATCCGAACAATGCCATGTAATTTTTTAGCGACTTTGTGTGAGAAAACCAATTTGCCTAAATCATTTTTCATCAAGACCATATCTGCCACATCCATCGCCACATCACTACCTTCACCCATCGCCACACCAATTGCTGCGGTAGCTAAAGCAGGGGCATCATTAATCCCATCACCAACCATCATATTGACATTGTATTGCGCACGTTTTTCTTCTATTAAACGTGTCTTATCCTCAGGTAGTAAATTACCAAAGTATTGATCAACGCCTACTTCTTTGGCGATTACACGAGCCGTTCCTTCGTTATCTCCTGTAAACATCGAAGTGTGAATTCCTTGAGCTTTAAAGTAATCAATTGCAGGTTTTGCATCTTCTTTGGCAATATCCAATAAAGCAATGATTGCTTGTAATTCTTCATTTTTAGATAAAAAGATAATCGTTTTGCCGTCATTAATTAAACCATTTATCAACTCTTCATGACCGGTGGTAGCTGCTTTTTTCCCAAGCTTATACTCATTTCCTTCATAGCTTGCCTGTAAACCAAATCCGGCAATTTCTTTGACTTCAATTTCTTTAGCAATCCCTTCACCAGAATAATGGGCTAAAATCGCTAAGGCTAACGGGTGGGTAGATTGACTTTCCATTGCTAACAAAATCGGTAATAAGTCTGCTTTATTGCCAAAGAAGTACTCATCTGTTACTTCTGGTTCACCTTTTGTTAAAGTCCCTGTTTTATCAAATGAAATAGCTTTTAACCGATACAATTCTTCTAAATGCGCACCACCTTTGAATAACACGCCACGTTTTGCCCCACTAGACATCGCCGCAAGAGTTGCTGGTGTCGCAGAGGCAACTAAAGCACAAGGAGATGCGACGACTAACATCACCATGCCACGATAAAAGCTTTCTTCCCACGCCCAACCAAAGAAAAAATGCGTTAAAACAATCACTAACGGTACACTAATTAAAACAACGCGCACATAAACATTTTCAATTCGTTCGATAAATCCTGCTGTTTTTGATGTTTGCGCTTGGGCTTCTTCGACTAATTTAATAATTTTTGCAAAAAGCGTTTCATCTGCTTTTTTGCTTACTTTCATGGTAAAAGCGGACTCAGTGTTAATTGTACCGCTAAAAACATTATCACCAATAGTTTTATCCACAGGCACACTCTCACCTGAAACGGCCGCTTCATCAATACTTGTTGCCCCTTTGGTGATTTCACCATCAATTGGCACACTTGCACCTTTGGCAACGATAACTAAATCATCAATTTCTAACTCTTCAACACCGACTTCTTTTGTTGAACCATCAGAAAGCAACTTCATCGCCACTTTCGGCTGCATTTTCATCAATGAAGTAATTTCTTTTTTACTCTTATTCGTTGTATATTCTTCAAGCGCTCCAGATAAACAGAAAATAAAAATTAGCATATTTCCTTCACGCCAATCACCAATAATCGACGCCCCAATTGCAGCTAACGCCATTAACAAATCGACATTTAGTTTTTTATCTTCAATAATTTCTACAATTCCTTCGGTTGTCTGTTTCCAACCTCCGCCAATAATCCCAATCGCAAATAATAATTGATAATATTGACCTCCTGTTTGTTCGACAATTGATCCCATAATCATAAAAATTAAACAAATGGCTGTTGAAATAAATGCTTGTTTTTCAGTTTTACTCATGATAACCCCCTCTTTCTTAGCTTGAGAATAACATGATTTTGCTAAATAATGAACACAAAACGCTCAAATGACAATGAGAATCTATCTCAATTCAATTTCTATTCAATCGTACTAAAATTGATAAATTATGGTAAAATAGGTTTGATGAAAAGGGGATGAAAAACATGAAAAGACTTTCAGTAATTGTTCCTTGCTATAACGAAGAAGAAAGTATTCCCTTCTTTTATAAAGCAATGGAAGAAATTCAAGACAAGATTCATTACAAATTTGAGTATATCTTTGTCAATGATGGATCAAGTGATGCGACATTAAAAGTTATGCGTGAGCTTCATGCAAAAGATCGTGAAAAAGTAAGATATTTATCATTTTCAAGGAACTTTGGAAAAGAAGCGGCTTTATATGCAGGATTAAAAGAATCAACTGGTGAATTAGTAACCGTAATGGATGTTGATTTACAAGATCCACCTGAGCTTTTACCGGATATGATTCGAGGCATTATCCATGAAGGTTATGACTGCGTTGGAACAAGAAGAGCAGATCGTAAGGGTGAACCAGTAATTCGTTCATTATTTGCGAAGATGTTTTATAAATTAGAAAATAAAGTCAGCACCACACCAATGATTGATGGCGCACGTGATTATCGTTTGATGAGTCGACAAATGGTCAATGCTATTTTAGAAATGGCTGAGTATAATCGTTTTTCTAAAGGGTTATTTTCATGGGTGGGCTTTCAGACAAAATATATTTCATTTGATAATGTCGAAAGAGAACATGGGGAAACTTCTTGGAACTTCTTTAGTTTATTCAAGTATTCGATTGAAGGAATTATTAATTTTTCAGATTTTCCATTAAAAATCGCCACTCTTTTTGGCATGCTTTCGTTTGTGGTATCCATTATTCTCATGCTATTTTTCTTCTTTAGAACTTTGTTATTTGGTAACCCTACAAGTGGTTGGACTTCGATGACGGTAATTATTTTATTTATTGGTTCCATTCAATTATTGGCATTGGGCGTGATTGGCGAATATGTTGGACGTATTTTCCTTGAAACAAAAAAACGCCCTATTTATATTGTGAAGGAAAAAAGTGAATAGACCTGTTGGGCTAGTTGATTTTAACAATCGTTTTAGTACAACGTAATTGATTTGGAGTTTGTGAAATAAAGACGTTAAGGCTTTATTCATTTACGAGTTTTCGTATATGGGCTACGGTCTGGTGTTCAGGTGGTGGTAGCTGCTGTGGTGGGACGCAAGCAAAGATTTTGAAAAGAAGGGCGCTTTTCAAAATCTTTCATTGCTTAATCGGCTAGGGGTTTTCTAAGCGCGAAACGCACTAAGAAAACCCCACGCTACGCCGATTCCCCTTGTACCACTGCTGCCACCACCACCT
>JAITWV010000027.1 GCA_031285105.1 Streptococcaceae bacterium
CAGTAAATGAAGCATTTTTTCTGATTTTTTGAACATCTTCTTTTGGAATTTCACCAAGAGCTGCCCATGCTTCGTCTGCTAAAATTTCGACTTCTAACCAAGCATTGTAGCGATTTTCATCCGTCCAAATGTCGCCCATTTCTTTACGTGTGTATCTTTCAAGCATAATAATACCCCTTTGATTTTTTTATATTAAAAGAAAAATTCTTCTTAATCCCAAATTTTTGTTTGATAAATCTCTTCAATTGTTTGATTCACATCATCCGTTAAAATATTGATATGACCCATTTTACGTGAACGTTTAACTTTTTCTTTGTCATAATAATGAAAATGCCAGTCTGGTTTTTCTGTTAACAAATGATGGGTTTCATAGTATTCCTCAGATAAAACATTAATCATAACAGCAGGTGTTAATTGTGTTATTTCTGGCAGTGACCATGACAAAATACCTCTTAAATGCGCTTCAAATTGATCGATATTACAAGCATTCATTGAATAATGCCCAGTATTACTTGGTCTTGGGGTTAATTGATGAATATAAATGCCCCCTTCTTTTGTTTGGAGCATATCAATGGTTAAAGCACCCACCAATTCTAAAGCTTCAGCAATTTCAAGTGCGATTCTTTTGGCTTCATCTCTTGCTTCTTCATCAATACGTGCAGGAGCAATTATTTCATGGATTTGTTTGTTTCTTTGAATGACTTCAACCACTGGAAAAGTAGTATATTCACCTTTTTTGTTCCCCACCACTTGTATTGATAACTCATGAGCAGCAGGAATCCACGCTTCTAAAATACAACTACCATCCATTAATAAGCGCATAGCATTGGCGGCATCTTTCATGGAATAAATAAAATGTTTTTTATGCGTATGAATGGTTTTTAATACACAAGGTAAGCCAATTTCACCAATCGCTTCACTAATTTCATGCGCTTTGTTAATTGTTTTAAATGGCGCGATAATCATATCTTTTTCATCTAAAAATGTTTTTTCAAGCAAGCGATTTTGGGTAATTTGGATTAAATCTAAGTTTTGGGTCATTTTCATTTCATTTTGGATGGCACGTAACTTTCCAACATCAACACTTAATGTATCATAAGTTAAAATATCGCATTTTTTGGCAAATTCCTTTAGTTTTTCTTTGTTTTTAAAAGAGCTTTCGACAAAAAAATCAGCAACATTTTTCGCACAACAATTCGGATCTGCATCTAAAATTCCAACTTTATAGCCCATTTTTTTAGCCGATAACGCCATTAATCGACCTATTTGCCCACCACCAAGAATACCAATGGTGCTTTTTGGCAAAATTATTTCTGACAAATAAATTCCCCCTTCAATTTTTATATAAGACCTCTCAATAACTGACGTGCTTGAATGAATGAGCTAATTTTCTTGTTCAACAAGGCGTGAGGAGGCGAATACTTTACGTATTTAACGCACGAACAACGAAGGTGAACAAAAAATTAGCCGTTCAGTCAAGTGCGTTCAGTTATTGAGAGGTCTATTATATACTAATTCACTACAAAAAAAGGTTTTACAGTAGAAAATTTTCTGTAAAACCGCTTGTAACTTTCGGAAAATAACTAATCAAATCTCGTTAAATTGTGTTGTTCAATCATTTGAATCAATTTTTGCGCATAAGTTGGATCCGTTGCATACCCAGCATCTTGAAGTGCATTGGCAGCCTCGACATAATTTCTAGCATTGATTACACCGTGATACAACTGTGCGTTCCATGTTACTCCGTTTTCCATCAAAGCCGAATGTGCTTCAATGGACTCACGCCAACTATTATAAACCCGAAATTCACCACTATAAGTAATCCATTGTCCATCAATAAATTCTTTCGTATCTAAATTCACACTTTGCGAGTGACCAAAAGCTTTCACACCAAACAAATTGTGATATTTTGAAGCTAATAAGCTATTACCAAAATCGCTTTCTAAAGCCGCTTGAGCTAAAATAATGCTTGGTAAAATCCCATTTTGCTTTTGCATTTCCTGAGCGATGGGGGCAATTCTTTGAATAAAATCTTCTGCTTGCATACGCGCGGTATCCTCAGCAATTAAATTTTGCGTTGATGGTGTATTTGTCATAGTGTTACTCGCCTTATTAATTGCAAACCCTAAAGCAAAAATTAACAAACACGAGGTGAATAAAAATCTTACAAAGCTCTTTTTTCTCTTCTTTCTAGCCATTATCTACCTGCTTTTTCTAATAAATCAATGTATTCTTCAAGAGTTAGGTTATGCTTTGTAATAAATTGTGCAACTTCTACACCGACAAAGCGAAAATGCCAAGGTTCAAAATCAATGCCTGTAATATCTTCTCTTCCTTTGGGATAGCGCAAGATAAAACCAAATTCTGGTGCTTTTGTTGCTAACCATTTGGCTGAAATATCATTGGAAAATTCCGCAACTAATAACTGTGAAGAATCTGTACGGTTAAAATAATCCGTTCCCACCACATCAAAAGCCAGCCCCGTTGCATGTTCAGAACTGCCAGGCTCTTGCATCACACTCATTGTCGCTTTGGTGGCTTCTTCTTCACTCATTCCTGCATTTATATTGGCTTGAATATTTTGTTGCACCAATGATTTTTGTGTCGCCACTGAACGAAAAGCCGAAACCATCGTAAGTGTTATCCCCGCTTGCTGTGCTGCTTCATTTAACTTGTTCCAATAAGGAATGATGCGTTTATCTAATTGATAGCCATTATTTAAATTACCAAGTTCAACATTTCCATCTGAAAAATGATGTTGCGCATTTACGAGCAATAAATTCCAATCACTTCGTTTTCCTGTTGGTAATTCTTGTTCTTGTGGCTTAATGGATTCTTGCGTTATTTTGTCAGACATTTCTATTTGAAAATTTGCTGTAAACACTTGACGAGTTGGCATTCCTAACCCCATAACAATAATCACCATACCAATGATTACCCCAATAATTGATAAGACTCCCCCAAGTGTTTTTAATATACGCACTTACTCTTCCTTTTGTTTTTTTGTCATGTAGT
>JAITWV010000121.1 GCA_031285105.1 Streptococcaceae bacterium
CGCATATATCGATGATTTTTTAGGTGCCCCTAAGGAATGGGAACATACAGGTTTCAAAAAAGGATTTGCTACTTGTCACATACCAAATGTTGGTGATGTAGCTTGTTTTCCACCTGGAGTCGCTGGCGCAGGCATTGATGGCCATGTTGCATTTGTAGAGGCAATTGGTCCGCAAGGGATCGTTGTTTCTGAAACGAATTTAAAAGGATTCGGAGAAATTTCATATAGAATAATTCCTGATGCCATTGCTTTTTCAGCTGAAGTAGTCTATATAGCTCCAAAGAAATTGAAGTAATAAATTAGAAAGAATCTGACAAATATTTTGAGAATTTGAGAAAACTTGTCATGTTATTTGTGTAAATAAGATATTAGCTCTTTTTTTAATTCAATTTCAATGTTTTTTTGCCTTAAATTCATGAAGTAAATGTTATTTATAGTAAAAAATAGACTTTTAAAAATAGATTTTAAACCAAATTAAAGTTATTAAAAAACATTGTCATATTTCTTTTTCAAGTAAATGTTACTATATTTTTATCAGATAACATAACCTAGGGAGATTCGCATGAAAGAATATTTTTTTGATTCTAGAAAAAATTATATTTATGAAATTATCATTTATTGTTTTAAAAATCAGTCTAAAACTTACTCAATGAAAGAATTTAGAGAGCATTTTGATATTTCACAAAATATATTAGATAACATTCTTAAAGATATCAAGAGACTGTCCAAAAAATATCCGATGTTTTCAATAATTATTCTTTCTAAAAATTTTTCAATTAGTTTTTTTCCAGCATTTTTAATTAATAAAGTTTATGTTTTGTTATTAAAAGAGACATTAGCCTATAAATTTTTAATACAAATATATAACAAAGAATTTAAAACACTAGAGTTTTTTGCTGAAGAAAATTTTGTATCTACTCGAACAGCACAAAGACAAATCGGGCAGCTAAGCGAGTTGTTTTATAGCTATTCACTTGATTTCACTCTAAAAAGACGTGAATTACTGGTTGGTGATGAATATAGAATTCGTCACTTTTATTTGAGCATTTTTTGGCATTTCTATGAAGAAGATCAACAAAGCTATCTTGAGTATAAAGAAATGTTCACAAAATTTTCGGAAATAGAGATTTTGGATGAATTAAATTTATCAATTGGTGATCGAAAAAAACTTTTTTTATTTTTTAAAATTACTTTAGAACGCACTAAGCAAGGATATATAATTACTTCGTTACCACTTTCTATTACAGAAATTCAAAATCCATTCATTGCACTTGAAGATTTCAAACAAGAAATATTTAAGTTTTTTGAAGGAAAAAATCAAATGATGAGTGAGCTGGATATTGCATTTGTTTACTATATGTTCACAGTCATTCCATCTTATAATTTTGAGATGATTGATAAAATTAATTACGTAGATAGTTTTTCTAACAATGAATATAAAGTATTAGAAGAAAGCATTGTTTCAGAATTCTATAAGCAGACAAATATTCGATTAAATACACGAGAGAAAGATTTCTTTTCTTTAAATTTCATTTATCAGATGTCTTATTTTTTAAGTTTTGGCAGTGCCTCTTACGTTGCTTTTTTTACAGATGTTCAATTTTTTTTACAGGAAGAAAAACGAAGGAAATATATCTATGAATTGGTTCATTCTATTATAAGAAAGATACCCCTAAAAGGAAGAAGATGGTCTCAAATTTTTGAAAGCAAGTCTTTTGAATTTTCTTTATATCAAATGTTTGTTTGGCTGTTAAGTAATTATGAACACCCAATTCGTGTCGCCTTTTTATCAAAACATGGGAAAATACACAGAGACATCTTAACACAAAGACTCATTCATATCAGTCCACGACCTTTAGTCATCGTTGAACAAGATCACTCTCCAGATGTGTTGATTACTGATTTTTCATATTATGATGATACTTTTATCAACGAATCCGTTTTTGTTATTGGCATAACAGTTAAGCCAACAGAAGATGAGTGGGTTCGTGTGATTGATTTTATTGATAGTTTAAGAGAAGAGATGTGGAAACGATAAATACTTTAGACTTTAATAACGAAAAATTTATTTATTTTACTCTTGAACAAACTACAAATCTAAAAGAGAGAAAAAATGAGAGGAGGAATGTGCAGATAAAACAATTGCTGTAAAAGGGTTAGTGTTTTGCTCATTGGGATGAAGGTACGTCTTCTATGAACGATACGAATTATCACGCTCCAGGGTAAAATGGACTTATTACTTTACAATAAATTACAAGAGTAATAAACTTGCAATCTTAGAAACATAAATGGAATCAAATAGTAATGCTAAATTTAAAGGAGAACGATCATGAGCCAAATTTCAGTCACACCAGAAGAACTAAAACAACAATCGCAAGTGTACTTACGTTCAAAAGAACAAATCGAACAAGCCATTCAAGCGGTGAACCAAATGAACAACACCATCGCTGAAGAATGGAAAGGGCAAGCATTTCAAGCGTATTTAGAACAATACAACCAATTGTACCAAAACGTTCAAAAGTTTGAGGAGTTGCTTGAAAATATTAACCAACAATTGAATAAATACGCGGATACAGTGGCAGAACGTGATGCCCAAGATGCGCAGAGTTTTGGATTCTAAGAATAGTTAAAAAAAGCGTCATATTAGGTGGCGCTTTTCGTCTATAAAAAAGGAGAATGTGATGAAAAGTTTTCGATTTCTCTTCGTTTTGTTCCTTCTTTTGTTTGTTTCAAGTGGTGCAAAAAAGGTGGCTGCACAAAATGACGGTAGCTTAAAGATTGACTCAACCATTTTAACCAATCAAATAAGTGGTACGGGGGATTTAAGTGAATTTCCGATTCGTGGTCAACTTTTTTCACCCATGTTCGATGGAAAAATCAAGGAACGAAAACAAGAAACGCAAAATATAACCAATTTAAAGCAAACGATTGATTTTCAAAAGAATGCGGACAAGCAGCTGCATAATCTAAACACAGATGAAGTGAAAATGAACTTATTTAAAAATTATTCGAATCAAAATATTTCCATGACAACCTCCAAACAAGATGGCAATAAAAATGAATGGTTGATCGTTGCTTTCTTATCGCTACCACTTTTATTTTTGACAGGATTTGTAGCAAAACACTTAACAAGAAGGAAAAAAAGACATGAAAGAACAGATTGAAGTGAGTCTAGAATATTTAGATAAACAAGTAGATTTAGCAATTCCAAGCAATGTGACGGCGAGTCGATTAATCGTCCTTTTAACCCAAACATTCCAATCCCTCGGACAACCTTTACCTGCCAAGTGGTATTTTCTTGTAAAGAGTAAGTCAATTGCGTTAAATAATGGCTTTACCTTGAAAGAATTGGGCCTAGGAAATGGGGATATTTTACAGTTGATTATAGGAGAAGAAGATGAATTATAGTGATGGTCAAGAAACAATAACAATGAAAAAAGAAGAAAATACTTGGCAAGTGTTGCTTTTAGGTACGCAAATTAATCTTTGGGATTTGTCTTTTATTGAAAACAAAGTGAACTTGTCACCTTTTATTGAGGAGGATTTTACTTATCAAGTGACTTATCCTGTGTCAGCGAATGCCAAAAGTTTCCAAGCATTAATTCAAACGAGTCAAACTTATTTAGAAAAGTTGCGATTGACTTTAATGCTCAAAGAATTGTTTACAAGTGTATCGACTTATCGCATTCCATTTGTACATCCAGAAAATATTCTTTATTATGATGAAACGTTAACCTTTGTACATACTGGAATCAAAGGCAGTTTAGCACCGATGAAAAGGGATGAGGACCAACTTTTAAAACAATATAAAGCGTTGGTTTTGTCTGCCTTGAATCCGACTATTTTTTTTGAAAAACTTGTGAATGGTGAAACAAGCATAAAAACACCCTTTGCTCAAACGATTGCATTGGCGCAAGATATTCCTACGATTCATGAGTTTCTTCAAGCTGAGTGGGCAAAAGAAAATCAAAAAGAAAAGCAAACAATGACAAAAGTTGCCAAGACTCGGTATGCGTTTTTCAAATATGCCGGTTCAGCTGCTTTGATTGGGGCATTAGGTATGGGCGTAGTCACCTTTATTACCCAAACAACAACTGTGCCAAAATTAGAAGCGATTACCCAAGCACAGTCAAATTTTATTACGACACACTATGACAAAACGTTGGAAAATTTAAAGGATTATTCACCGACGCAATTGCCAAAAGAGGCGCGTTATGTATTAGCTGTTTCTGCGATTCAATTGGATAATCTAACGGCTAGTCAAAAAAGCAATATTCTC
>JAITWV010000176.1 GCA_031285105.1 Streptococcaceae bacterium
TAAAAGTATCATCGTAATGTCTAGCTGCATAGCCTTGAAAAATGATATCCACAACCAACAACATACTCATTGCCGAATCAGCCGTTGTTGTGTTTAAAGGAAATTTATAATCCAAAGTATGCACAACAATCATATCATCGGCATATTTTACTAACTGCGATTTTTCCTGTGAAGAAATGCCGATTACACGAATTCCTTGTTGTTTCGCCATTTTTGCGAGCATATTAATTTCATAAACCTCACCAGAATTACTAATCAAAAAAATTAATGCATTCGGATCAGCACTTGAGGAAATAGCTGTTGCAATATTTAAATGGCTTTGATCATGAAATACTTTTTTCTCACTAAATTGAAAACGGTGATAAAAATTCCTAGCAATAGAAGAACCTGGTGCCATGCCAAAAACAAAAATATCTTCTGCTTTTTCAATTAAGTCAAGAATGTCTTCAATTAAATCAAAATCTAACTGAATCGTCGACTCCTCTAAAGCCATTTGATAACGTGTGCTTAATTTGTGTGCCACTGTTTCAACGCTATCTTTTCTTTGAATTTCCGTTTGAACAGGTGGAATTTTTTCCGTTTGAGTTGCAAAAGCCATTTCTAAACCAAAATGTAGTGCACCAATTCCCTCAACATTAATTCTTTCAAGCATTCTTGAAATCGTTGGTCTAGAAACATTTGCAGCCTCTGCTAGTTCAATCGTATTTAATTTAATGACTTTTCTTGGATACTCACGAATGTAATCAGCTAATTTTTTTTCGCTTTTCGTCAGACGCTCATAGACTAATTCGATTCTTTGAAAAATAATATTCATACCCACTCTCCTTTTAGAATAATTGAACAAAAAACTAATAAAATAACAATTGATATTGTGGTTTTATTCTTGAGATATTTTAATTCAGAAAAATAAAAATATTTTTTTAAAAATGAGTAGTTATAATAACTTATGTTATAACTATTAATTCAGTGATAATGCAATAATATTAAGTTATCATTATCGTTTTTAAAAAAAAATGTTGAAATGTCTCAAAATTTCTGTATATTAAATTTTGTAGTAAAGACTACACCTAATCCCTATACAGACAAGTTTCAAGCACATATATAATTACCTGATTAACAACACCCCACAATCTTTCTCCCCAAAAGATTGTAAACGAAACTTGTCACCCTTTTGAAAACAATAGTTGTTAGTCATTATGGGCACATATATGAGAAAGTAAGCAGATCCCCCAATCTGCTTACTTTTTATTATACAAAAAAATTACTAAAAAATGTATAAACACTATTTACATTGGTGGAATAAATTGCTATATTAGAATTGTATTAAGTTTCATTAATATATTTTGGAAAATCGAAGTTGATTTTTACCATTAAAATTTTATTCCAATAGGAGGAGTGTGAACATGAGTAACAAAAAGGGCTTGCTTGACAATTTATTACATACTAGGGGATATAACCGTTACCGTTTTTCAAAAGATAGCGGAATCAGCGAAAGTGTGTTACAAAACATCAACAACAAAACATTATCAAAATGGACTTTTGCTAATGTTGAATTGATTGCAACGAAACTTGGTTTAAGAACAAGAGATTTAATTTCAGAATTGATGGAATTAGGATATCAAGAAAGAGCATAATTAGTAATAAGAAGCATTAAACGAGTAAATCACATTCGTTTAATGCTTTTTATATGTTTAGAAAAGAAATAAAGAATTTTTAAATAATTTATGCTAAAATAAGTGAGATTGTAAAGAAAAAATGAAAGGCGCGATGAATATGTATGAATTAGGCGATATTGTTGAGATGAAAAAACCACATGCTTGTATTATTAAAGCAACCAACAAAAAAGCAAATGCATGGCAAATCACTCGGTTGGGTGCAGATATCAAAATAAGATGTACGAACTGTAATCATATCGTAATGATGACAAGACGCGACTTTAATAAGAAAATAAAAAAAGTACTTATCAAAAAAAGTGAAGATTAGGAGTATTTACCAATGGCTTTAACAGCAGGAATCGTCGGCTTACCAAACGTCGGCAAATCAACCTTATTTAACGCAATTACACAAGCAGGAGCAGAAGCAGCTAATTATCCTTTTGCGACAATTGATCCTAATGTCGGCATGGTTGAAGTGCCAGACGAAAGATTAGAACGTATTACCCAATTAATCAAACCAAAGAAAACTGTACCAACAACATTTGAATTTACAGATATTGCAGGTATTGTTAAAGGCGCTTCAAAAGGAGAAGGTTTAGGAAATAAATTTTTAGCTAATATTCGCGAAGTTGATGCTATTGTTCATGTTGTTCGGGCGTTTGATGATGAAAATATCACGCATGTAGAAGGACGAGTTGACCCAATTGAAGACATCGAAGTAATCAATATGGAATTAGTATTAGCTGATTTAGAGTCAATTAATAAACGTTACGCGCGTGTGGAAAAAATTGCTCGCACGCAAAAAGACAAAGATGCCCAAGCGGAATTTGCGATTTTACAAAAAATTAAACCTGTTTTAGAAGAAGGAAAATCAGCACGAACTATTGAATTTACTGAAGATGAAGAAAAAATTGTTAAACGTTTATTCTTATTAACAACGAAACCTATTTTATATGTAGCAAACGTTGCTGAAGATTTAGTAGCCGATGCCGACTCAATTGATTATGTTAAACAAATTCGCGCATTTGCCGCTACTGAAAATGCAGATGTCGTCGTGATTTCAGCACGTGCAGAAGAAGAAATTGCTGAACTTGATACTGATGAAGAAAAACACGAATTTTTAGAAGCAATGGGACTTGAAGAAAGCGGATTAGATCAATTAACACGCGCAGCTTATCATTTATTAGGTTTAGGAACTTATTTTACAGCTGGTGAAAAAGAAGTGCGTGCATGGACTTTCCGCCGAGGAATAAAAGCACCTCAAGCAGCTGGAATTATTCATAGTGATTTTGAACGAGGTTTCATTCGTGCAGAAACCATTTCATTTGAAGATTTAGATAAATATAAAACTCACGCAGCTGCAAAAGAAGCCGGTCGAGTTCGCCTTGAAGGAAAAGACTACATCGTCCAAGATGGAGACATAATGGAATTTAGATTTAACGTCTAAAAGGTGAATCGAGCGCTTAACAATGAGTAAATTTCTCAAATTAAAGGTTCTGTGCTTGCCACAGGTTCTTTAATTTGAAAATTTCGCTCATTGTTGCCCGAGTGAACCTAGAGAACGTCTAAAAGGTGAATCGAGCGTTTAGCATGAGTAAATGTATTGAAATAACAATAATTATATAATAGAAGGAAGAACATAGATGGAAGCAACGCAATTACAAAAAATTAATGCTCAAAATAAAGAGCTTGAAGGCAAATTAACGAAAAAAAATGCAGAATATATTTTCTCATTGAAAAAACAATTAGAACAAGCAGGCGTTTCAGAAATTGACCGTGTGCAAAAATTAAACGGCTTATTAGTCGAAATTGTTGAAAAACAAAAAACAGGGGTAACTGCTCGTCAATTATTTGGCACAGTAACCAATCAAGCGGATATTTTAACTGGTAAAGAAATTGGTAAAACCGTTGTGGCACCTGATACTGATGAAGATACAAGACCTGTTATGATGTGGTTAGATAATTCATTATTATTATTAGCTGCATTAGGTGTGGTTGCAGG
>JAITWV010000069.1 GCA_031285105.1 Streptococcaceae bacterium
AGCAAAAATGTTTTTGACGGTGGGGGAAATTCAGGGGATGTGCTTTTGGCGACAATGGAAGGATATAATGTAAACAGCACACAAGATGATCATGGAGCTGTTGTTACTTCTAAAGGAGCTGTTGACGGATTTGTTTTAGAGGCTGACGGTTATTTTAGATATGGAATGAACTTCTTGGCAATCATTATGGGGCAATTTTCATCTTTATACATGAACGTGGTTTTATTATCTATTTTAGTTTCTGTCGGGCTAATGTTCTTGACGGATGTTTTTGCGTTCTACGGAACAGCACTATCTAGTTTTGAGAACCCTTCTAAATTAAATTCAATCTTATCTTCTATGGCTCACTCAATGGTAACAATTATTTTTGCTGGATTATCGTTTAAAATCTTCCAAGCATTAAATGCCACAGCACAGCAAGCTAAAATCATCGAAACAGGTATTCCATTTGTAAATACAATCGGGAAAGCATTCTTGTCGGTAATTTTGGCAATGGGTGTAGTTAAGATGCAATCTTGGTTTGCTGAGAAATTAGTAGGTCAAGGGGCAACAGATCATCACGCTAACGGTAAGGACATGAAATCTGCTGGTGGTGTTTTAGCAAAAGCTACTGGACTTTCAGCAGTTGGAGCTATTGGTAAACAAGCAGGAATTGCTATGAGCAGACGTGCGACTAATGCAGGACTTGATAAATTGACTGGTAAGTCTGCTAAAGAAAAGGCTAATAAACACCAACAAGACACACAAAACATGAGCAGAAGCAATAGTGGTACTAGATTTGGCAGAACTGATTTAGACAATAATGTACCAACACAAATGCCAATTAATACTGTAAAAGAGGCTCGTCAATACAACAAAGGGGTTGCTAAAGAGGCTAAAATGGAGAAGAAAGCTCAACTTCAAGGCAAACAACAAGAAATTCGCCAAGAACGTGGCACTACTCCAGAACAGTTGTCAGAAAGAGTTACAAATGCAAATGCTGAATTAGTTAAGGCTCAGCAAGAGGACAAACAACGTGGAAACACAGGTTTTGCTAACAATAAACTAAACGATGCTAAGAGTGAACTAAGAAAAGCTAAGGCATCTCAGGCAAGAAATAATCTGCGACCAAGCAACATTAAGGAAAATGTTAAAAATCACGAGGTTACAAAATCAGTTGTTGGTGGAGCGAAGCGTGCAGGGAGTGTTGTTAAAAATGACCTGAAAGAAATTGGTGGAGTTGTACAAGATAAAGTTGTTCCTTCCAAAGTGGTTGCTAAAAACGAAATTAAACGTGAACGCAGTCAATCAATTCAAGACACTGGGCAACAAGCACAAAAAGCACAAAGCAACGTTCGTAAAGCATCACAAATTGGCAGTAACAAGGGAAATAGCCAAAATAATTCCTTTACAATAGAACAAAAAAAGAAATAGAAGGAGGTAATTTATGAACGAAAATAATGATTTAACTAGAGTAGATTTACCCGAACTTTCTATTCCTGCAAGACTAAAAGTGCAATGGACTATCCCCGTCAAGCAAAGATTAATTGCTCCTTTAATATATATCATCCCACTGGCATATCCAGTGGGGGCTTTTATTTTATCGCATTGGATATTGAAAGAACCAATCTCCATTCAAGTGTTATTCACGCTATTGTGGGGTTTTATTGGGGTTTATTTATACCTTCCAAGCATGAAACAAAAGAAACGAAAGAATTACCAAATCATGTTAAATACCTTGAAAAATAAACAATTTGAAAGTGTGAACGTTGATTTCAAGGATTTATACCGATACCAAGAAGAACAAACCGAATTGGCAAACTATCAAGATTTAATCGAAGAAAACAAACGCTTATCAATAAAACTAGAAACAGCATTTACCGAAAATAGAAAAGTAATGGGATTAGAATAGGGGGAGATATTTTGGGAATTTTTACAAAAGAAAAACATCCACTAGATTTATCGAAAAAAGACATTAAAACAACGAACAAGAGAGTGTCTATTGCATCGGAAAAAACCAATGACAATGATTTTGTTTATAAAGCTGAAAATGGCGATATGATTATTGATTTCGCAAAACACAAATTTACAACTGACTATTTGAGATTTAAACGCATCACTAAGGACGGTCAGTTAGTAACTATTAGCTACTCAGGCGAAGAACAATTTCAACGTTGGATCAACATTCACACAATAGATGTTTACTCGTTAAATAATCAGGAAGTTATACAAGCAGTTGGAAATTTTGAACGTGCGTTAAATTCTATTGATACAGGTGGAATAATGTGGTTTCACTTACCTTTTGATGCACATGAGGACATGGAATTACTGAAAGAAAAGCGACAACGTGCTGAAACGCTAGATGAAAAAGAATACCTTACACAATTTATTGAGGAATTTATAGAAGCTGAAAAAAAATATTCATCAAGAGAATTTTATTTAATTTTGACCGAGCCAACACTTGAAGAACTTCGTATTGTTGAACGTAATATCCACGGAAAAATTTCTGAACTAGGATACGACTTTGTTGGTCCTGAGAAAATGGAACGTATCTTGAAAAAATTAATGGACTTAGCTGTTAAAGAATTTTAGGGGTGAAAATATGGCAGTAAAAACAAAAAGAAAGAAAGTGCTAGAACAACGGTATGGACTTTCTTCAATGGTTGGAAAAAAAGTACCAGTAAAAGAAGTCGTTCGTGCTTATGAGCAAGAAGGATATGATTTAAAACTACTTTCTCGTGTTCTTCCGAAAGGCACATACCAAGAAAATTTAAATTATGTAAAAAGCGGAAATAGCTATGAAAATATTATACGCATTACAAGATTTCCTGAAAAACCTTTGTATTTTTGGTTGAATGACCTAACAGACATCGAAAAAACCATAGGAAAATTAGACTTTAAAGCAAAACAGACCGCAGAACAGATAAAAGAAATCAATGGTTCAATTAAAGAATTGGACGGACAGTATGCTTTTGCTTACGAGGCGACTAAAAAACGTGAGCTGGAGTTAGAATACGAAAAAATAAACAAAGAAGCAACAGATGTTGCATCAGGATCTGTTGGATATAAAGAAACTTTTTCTCGCATTTTTGTTGCAGGAAAGACACCTATGGCGTTAGAAGAAAAAAGCTATCAAATCATTGAAGAACTTGAAAGGCGTGGTTTTGAAGCGACTATCTATTCGTCAGAGCAAGGTAATGAAACAAAGGCTAAATTCGATACAGTTTCCGACCAACAGCAACGTTCTCTTTATTGGAATAGAGAAGGATTATCTGTCAGTAATCGTGCGTTAGCTGGTGGTTATCCTTTCGATAGTATTTACCTTCGTGATAAAGGTGGGTTTATTCTTGGAGAAAGCGACACAAACGACATTGTTAAATTCAACCCCTTTACAGTTAATGAGTGGAGAAGTAGTTTCCATACTGGTGCATTCGGTTCACTTGGGTTTGGGAAATCAACCTTGCTAAAACTCTTAATTCTACAAGCATATGCTAATGGAGATAATATTCGAGGGCTTTCTAAAAACGGAGAGTATAACCGTTTAGTTAAGAAGTGGAATGGGATTATGGTTGACCCATTCTCTGACAAATTTGGTGTAATCAACCCCATGCAACCAATGGCATCCTCAGCTACGGATGACTTCAAAATTGACTATGAGCAATCATTCGCACAATTTAAGTCAAATATTAAAAACTTGTTGATGTTCGTAAACAATAACATGAGCGGTAGTGAATTGGTTGGTTTTGACACAATCATTGACTTATTCTTCGGTGCTTGGCATGGGTTTTATAAAGCTGGAGAAAATAGACCCGTTACCGAACACAAACCAGAAGAATATCCACTGCTTGAAGATCTATTAAGTTGGATTGAAACCAATGAGAAAGCGTTGAGTAGGGGGTATGTTTATGAAACAAACCTTTCGTCAATTAAGACAGCAATTAAAAATATGATTATCACGAAAGGTCATATTTTTAACAAACATACTAATGTTCGTGATCTATCTAAGGAACGTGTTGTGTTTTGGGATATTTCTAAATACATTGAAAATGACGGTACGCACAATGCCCTGCTTTACAACGCTGTTATCACAATGTGGAATCACGCTTTGTTGCACGGACGAAAAGAGCGTAAAAAAGTAGAAATTGACGGAATGAACGAGAATTTATCAACTCATACAATGGTTGTTATTGATGAAAGTCATAATTTGATTTCTTCTGATCCAAGTAAAGCTTTTATTCTTCCAACAATAAATGTCATGTATCGTGAAATGCGGAAATGGAAAGCACTTGTTTTAAATGCAACTCAAGACCCATACGAATATTATGCTGGTGATAGCAGTTCAAATAGTGTTTTAACCACCCTGTTTAACTTGATGACCGTAATATTCATTTTCAATTCATCGCCACAAACACTGCCTATGTATGAAAGTATGTTAGGAGATAAGATCAAACCTAGCTTATTAAAAGAAATTCCATTCCTTAAAAAAGGAGAGGCGATTATGGTTGTCGGTTCACAAAAAGCATTAAAGGTTAAAATTGCTTACAACAAAGCAAACGACATTCTATTCAATGGTGGTAAATAATATGCTTAATGACGGAGCAGAAGGAATTGTATCGGGTCTAAGGTTTGTTGTACGCCTAGCAATCGTTGTGGTTGCTGGGCTTATTATCATTGGACTAATTCGCTATTTATATTACAGCCAGTTAGCACATTCAACGTTTGAATATTGGCGACAAGCATTTTCAGGCGAAAGACCTTATCCAAGTAGTTTTTCAGAGTATTTTCAACAAATTAAAACAATCAAATAGAGAAAGGAGCAGTCGATGCAAGAAGGGAATAAACAAAAAGCAAAATACATTCTGTATATTTCAGTGGCTCTACTATCGAGTTTGTTATTGTTGATCCTGCCTAAAGTGATGCCTCAAGAAAAGATTAACTATCCTAGCGTGGCAGTTGGTAAGGTCTTTACTTCCGACACATCAAACGACAGGGTATCGTTAGTATCGGCAAACGAGAAAGCAAATGGAGACATGGATGCCACTTTCTTTATTGATAATGACACCCCAGATGTCGCTACGGAGTTAAAAACAAAGGTAATCGCAACTTATTTCAACGGTTATGAAACAGAATTAAAAGTTACGAACATCAACAATCACTTGTTTACGGTTCATTTAACAGGTTCAGCTAACTGGCAATCAGTAACGCTTAACATTTGGTATGCAGACGGTTTATCGACTGTCTTTAGTGGCATCAATACTGAAAGCACAGACCCTATCGAAGTTGCTTTGGCACAAGACAAGATTGAGGTTGTTTCTGAATTTCCTACGAAAGCTAAATTGTTTGAGTTGAGTTATTCAACAAAAATAAAAGGGCTTGAAAGAGAAGTCGTTAAATTGAACAACAGCAAGAAACAACTTGAAGCTGACAATAAGAAATATCAAACGAAATTAGATGAAATTTCTAAACAAGATTTATCTGAATTAACACAAGAAGAACAAGACAACTTGAACTCTGTTTCAGATAAATTAGATAGCGACATCACTACTAACGATAGCGAGATTAATCGCATCACAGAAGAAATTGATGTG
>JAITWV010000380.1 GCA_031285105.1 Streptococcaceae bacterium
TCAAAAGAAATGTATGATTTTTATGACAAAGGTGATCGTCATGTAACCCTACGTCCAGAAGGAACAGCACCAATTGTTCGTGCGTATGTTGAAAATAAATTATTTGGACCAGAGTACGCGAAACCTTATAAAGTTTATTATACAGGTCCAATGTTTCGTTATGAACGTCCACAAAAAGGTCGTCTGCGTCAATTCCACCAAATCGGAGTAGAGGCATTTGGATCAACCAATCCAGCAACGGATGTTGAAACGATTGCGATGGCTGTTGAATTACTTGGAAGATTAGGCATCAATAACTCAACTTTACACATCAACACTTTAGGAAATAGACAGGTACGGCTTACTTACCGTGAAGCCTTAATCAATTATTTCCAACCACATTTTGACGAATTATCTGAGGACTCACAACGTCGCTTGCATGAAAATCCATTGCGTGTCTTGGACTCAAAAGATAAAAGGGATATCAAATTTGTAGCGGATGCCCCTTCAATTTTAGACTTTTTAGATGAAGAAAGCACCACACATTTTGAAACAGTAAAAGCCATGTTAAATAGTTTAAATATTGCTTATGAAGTTGATACATCAATGGTACGTGGTTTAGATTATTACAACCATACAATTTTTGAGATTATGAATGATTCAATCGGTGGTGCGCAATCAACAATTGTTGGTGGTGGAAGATATGATTCGTTAGTTGAGTATTTTGGCGGGCCTGAAACTCCAGGATTTGGTTGGGGACTTGGGATTGAGCGTATTATCTTAACAATGCAAGCAATAGGAGTTGAACTTCCCAAAGACAAAGCAGTTGAAGCGTATGTTGTTGGTCTAGGTGAGAAGACAAATATTGAAACTTTAAAAATCGTACAAATGTTGCGTGGTCAAGGCTTTTCAGCTGAACGTGATTTCTTAGGACGCTCAGCTAAAGCGCAGTTTAAAACAATTGATAAAATTGGTGCACAGTTAGTTGTAACCATCGGCGAATCTGAATTAGAAGAAGATATCGCAAAAGTTAAAAATGCCAAAACGCGCAAAGAGGCAACTTATTTATTAACACAAATTTATGAAGACTTCCAAACAATTTATGATGAGTTGATGAGCGAGGAATAGGTATGGCAAGAAAACAAATTCATGAGTACACATTTGCCAGTATTTATCCAATGTATGTTCAAAAAATTGAGAAAAAAGGGCGCACACAAGCTGAATTAATCGAAGTTTTATCTTGGTTAACAGGATTTAGTGAAGGTGCTTTAATGGATCAAATTGAAAAACAGCATACATTAGAAGAATTTTTTAAACAAGCACTAAAATTAAATGAAAACCGCAATTTAATCAAAGGCATTATCTGTGGGGTTCGGGTTGAAAATATTGAAGATGAAATGGTTCAAAACATTCGCTATATGGATAAGTTAGTTGACGAATTAGCTAAAGGAAAAGCGATGGAGAAAATTTTGAGGTAAGAGAAAATGAAAAAAAGAACAGATTATGCAGGAAATATAACAGAAAGTTACTTGAATCAAATAGTCACTGTCAAAGGATGGGTGGCTAAACGTCGTAATTTAGGTGGTTTAATTTTCATCGATTTACGTGACCGCGAAGGGATTGTGCAAATTGTGGTAAATCCAGAAACAGCAGCCAAAGAAGTCGTTGAAGCAGCTGAAAAAGCACGTAATGAATATGTTTTGGAAGTAACAGGAACAGTTGTAGAACGTCAAAGCAAAAACGATAAAATGAAAACTGGCGCTATTGAAATCGAAGCAAATGAGATTATTATTTTAAATGTTTCAAAAACGACACCATTTGAAATTACAGACGACACAACTGCTAGCGATGACACTCGTTTACGTTACCGTTATTTAGATTTACGCCGTCCAGCTATGATTAACAACTTTAAAATGCGTCATCAATTAACTCGCGCGGTTCGTGGATTCTTAGATGAACATGATTTTATTGATGTGGAAACGCCATATTTGAACAAATCAACACCAGAGGGCGCGCGTGATTATTTAGTACCATCACGTGTGCATCCAGGACATTTTTACGCTTTACCACAAAGTCCACAAATCTTTAAACAATTATTGATGAATGCAGGATTTGACCGTTATTATCAAATTGCTAAATGTTTTCGTGATGAAGATTTACGAGGTGACCGTCAACCAGAATTTACGCAAATTGACGTGGAGACTTCTTTTTTAACTGCTGAAGAAATTCAAGAGCTAACCGAAGGCATGATTGCTCGCGTGATGAAAGAAACAAAGGGAATTGAAGTTACTCTACCATTTCCACGTATGGATTATGACGAAGCAATGGCAAGATTTGGCTCAGATAAACCCGACACACGTTTTGCTATGGAATTAATTGACCTAAAAGATGTCATGCAAACTGTTGAATTTAAAGTCTTCAAAGGTGCATTAGAAACTGGCGGACAAGTTAAAGCAATTTGTGTACCAGGGGCAGCCGAAAAATATTCACGCAAAGACATTGATAAATTAGGGAAAATCGCTGAACAATTAGGCGCTAAAGGTTTGGCATGGTTAAAAGTAACCGACGAAGGAATTACTGGACCAATTGCCAAATTCTTATCTGATGTAGAAAAT
>JAITWV010000411.1 GCA_031285105.1 Streptococcaceae bacterium
TGTATCTACCTCATCAAATGAAAATTCACGATTTCTCGCATATTTTGTGAAAGATAAAACCTTAACTTTGGAAAAGATATAGGCATAATCAATCTCTAAGTCGACCGTTGTAATCACAAGTGCTGGTTTAGAAGCCTCAAGAATCATTTGTGTTCGTTCAATCGGTGTGTGTGCATCGACTGGAATATAAGCACGCCCCGTCATATTTACCGCAAGCATTGCTGATAACGTCAAAAAATCATTCTTGCCAAAAATAAAAATTGGACGGTCATTTAATTTTTCAGCGTTCATGATAGACATAATTTGCGTAATGGCATCAAATAATTCCTTATAAGTGAATTGTTCATCTTTTTGTGCCAGTGCGAATTTTGTTGCATTTTCTTTAGCTACTTCTAGGATTTTTTCTAATAATTTCATGATTGCCCCCTTTTTTAAAAATCGTTATAAATAAATTTTGTCCCACTTGAATGTCCATAAGAATAGATATATAAAAGTGCTAAAATAATCACGAAATAAAAAGCTGTTTTTGCTATAAAAATTGCAATTTCTTTTTTATCCATTTCCTATTCTCCCTTTTGATTTTCATTTCATTTTGCTCTTTCATTTTACATGAAATTTTCAAAAAATACCTTTTTCAGCGCCCTTTATTTTTCACAGATAAATGGATTTCATCATTCAAAAAAGGTTGGAAACATTAATTGTCCCAACCTTGTTTATTATTCTTCTATCATATCAATTGCTTGATCGATAGTGATACCGCCTTTACTTGCAAAAGAGTTCATCAATTCAGGTACATCAATGCCAAATTGTCCTAAAACATCAAGTGATCGTTTTACTGTTGTTTCTGGCATTCCTAAGATTGTATTCGCTCCGTCACCGCCATAAAGATTAATTGAGTCAACTTGTCCTAAGTTTTCGGCAGTTGCTGCAACTACTTGTGGAAGAACTTCAAGAATCATGTTCAATTTACCGGCTTCATTTAATTTCGTCATCGCTTCAGCTTTTAATTCTAAGGCACGGGCTTCAGCTTTTCCTTTTTCATCAATTGCCATGGCTTCTGCTTGAGCTTCTAATCTCAACGCTTCAGCTGCTAGGCGACGAGTTTCGGCTTCTGCTTCGGCTTTGGCAATTGCGATTGCTTTATCGGCTTGGGCTTTTTGTTCTTGTGCGTAACGAGTCGCATCGGCATTTTTACGAACCGTTGCATCATATTCTTTTTCTTTACGCTGAATTTCTTTTTCTTCTAATTCAATTTGACGTTGACGACGAGTGATTTCGACTAACATTTCGTTATCCGTCGTTTCCTTCATTGACTTGGCTTCTTGAATTTTATAGGCTTGATCGGCTTCGGCTTTAGCGGTATCTTGTTCTTTTTTAAACTCCGCAATTTTTAAAACATTTAGCTTTTCAGACTCAGCAATTTCGGTTAAACGTCTTAACTCTGCTTCTTTAGCTATTTGCTCGGCATCGGCAGTTTTAATACGTGTTTCTTTATTCGCTTCGGCTTCAGCAATCATAGCATTACGTTTAACAGAAGCAATTTCTGGACGACCTAATGCATCTAAATAACCATTTTTATCACTGATGTCTTTTACAGTAAATGAAATAACGGCAAGACCCATTTTCGCTAAGTCAGTTGCAGCAATTTCTTGAACCTTTTCAGCAAATTCATCACGTCCACGATACAATTCTTCTACTGTCATCGAACCAATGATTGCACGCAAATGTCCTTCTAATACTTCACGCGTTTCATCTTCCATGTGAGAAGTGCCTTTGCCTAAGTAATGCTCAGCTGCAGTAGCGATTTCTTCAATTGAAGAACCTACTTTCATCACAACCACACCATTAACTGTAACAGGAACTCCTTTAATTGTGTAAACATCAACCGTTGAAACATCAATTTTACTCGACATTAACGACAGTGATTTTGACTCTTGAATGATTGGTAATACAAAACTACCACCACCACGCAAAATCTTCACTTTGTTGCCGTATTGATCTTTATTGACATTTTTTGCCCCTAAAAGCGAACCAGAAATAATGACCGCCTCATTGGGTAATGCCGTTTGATAAGATTTTTTGATGAAGGCGATAATCAAGACAATGACGATTAATCCGACACCAACACCAGCAGCTAACATAATGAAATCCTCTAAAAAAAACATGATTCTCCTCCTCTTTAGTTTAGGTTCAATCGATCATCCTTGAGCTAAATTTTCAAAACTGAGCGATCAAAGGAAGTCCCTTGGGGTAAAATTTACTCAAGGATAAGCGCTCGTTTCACCTTTCTTATTTTACAAATTTTCAAAAACATCTACTCCACGAGGTACAACATAAGCAATGCCTTCTTTGGTTTCTACGATTAACACTTTATCATGTTTATTTAATGAAGGAGTCTCATCATCAAACAACATCGCAGGTAAGACAACTTTCCCAAACCCTGCTCCTGATATAACGACTTGACCGACTGCTTTTTTATCCTTGATACCCACAGACAATTCACCTGTGACATATTGTTTAGCACTTGCATCGTATTTTGATTCCGTTATTTTATTGTATAAAAACATAATCGGAATTAAAAACAACTCCAAAGCAATAATCACTAAAACAACCAATATGGCCATTTGTAAAATCGTATTCAACTTGACATCACCTCCGAAACCTCATTGAATTTTTGTTCTAATTTAATGGTAGCATGAACAATAGCTATTGTATAGACAATTTCGAATATTTATTCAAATTCATGAATAATATATAGTATCTGTTTTCCTAGTTAACAATTACTTTAGTACATCGTAAGTTAAATTGATGTTGAGATGAAAGAAGTTTGTGAATTGTGGACTGCGAATTTTCGGCTGGCTTGGCTCTGCGCTTAGGGTGTCCGCCCTGCTGTTGCCGGACCGGTTCCATAACTTTTCAAGAAGGGCGCTTGAAAAGTTATTACACCTCGCAAGCCTATAAGTAGGAGTAATCGCTGAAGCGAAAACTCCTACTAATGCGCATTGTCGTCCTT
>JAITWV010000417.1 GCA_031285105.1 Streptococcaceae bacterium
TTACTTCTCGTAAAATAGTTACAGGATTGATATCTAAAGGAATTATTCAAATTCACGGAACTGGTTCTAATGATCCCAAGAAATATTATTCTCTTTCGAAGAAGTAACTATCAAGTAACTTTCAAGTAGGTATCAAGTAACTATCAAGTAACTTTCAAGTAAGCAATGAAACACAATGATATCATTGCTTTGAACACTATCAAGTAGGTATCAAGTAACTATCAAGTACGTAACAAGTATCTCATGTCAGTGTTTTAAATTAGGCAGGTTCAGCTCGCATAATTATTTAATCCCCACCATTCAACCAACAATTTCTAACAACAACCAAGAAATCAAAGTTGATAAAGTGGTAAAAATCCCCAACCTAACAACAAACACAAATTTCTAAACACACCGCTCACCAAACCAGGTTTGAAAAAAGCCCGCAAAGCTTCACAGTTTTCAAAACGTTAATATCGTTGGTATTACAAGCAAAAAAGACACTTCGCAGTTTGCCTGCATCGTGTCTTTTTTTGTTGTACCTTTTTTGTACCTTGCTAACCTTTTATTGAGTCGAAAGGTTTAGTTAAAACAATTAATTATATTTACTTTTGAATTACGAAGTCTCCAGACGTTTTTGAATAGGTAGTTTATCATCTCCCATTTTCTTTTTCGTCTTTTCTTCAACTATCGGAAATTGTTTTTCCATTAATTTAGCAAAAACGGAACAGACAATTTGTTGAAGCATCATACCGGTAATAATCGGAATGGCTGCTTGGGATGGAAAATGACTAATGGCAATTACTAAACCAGTACCCATATTTCGCATACCGCCTGAAAAGACAATGGTTTTCGCTTCTTTATTTTGAAGTTTGAACAATTTGGCAATCAACATCGTAATCGTGTAACCTGAAGCCGATAAAAACGAAATTGACACCATAATCATTAACAGGTGTAGGCTAAATGGTGGAAATTGATCTCGGATTGTAGCACCGTTAACAATAATTGAGGCAATCATACCAATCCGTGTGTATGGAGATAAAATCGGACTCCATTTGTCACCGAATTTTCCTTTTGTCTTGTGATTGATGATAATTCCTAAAATAGATGGAATTACAATCATTTGTAGTAAACTTCGCATCATGCCAAATGAATCCATTTCAACGCTTGTTCCTTGTAGAATTAAAAAGGAAAGCGGCATGATAATTGGAGATAAAATCGTATCAAATAAAATTGTGCTAAGTGATAAAGTGACATTGCCTTTATAGAGCATCGTCCAAATCATGCTGTTAATTGCGACTGGTAACACGGCAAATAATAACAGTCCGGTTTGTATGTAGATGTCATTTGGAAAAAGTAAGCGTCCGAAAATTAATCCCCAAATTGGCATAATGAACCTTAGTACAAGCATAACAAGTATGAATGGCTTAGGTTCAGAAAAGGTCTTTTTGAATGATGATAAGTCCATTTTTAAACTTCCTATGAAAGTAATAATGGAAAATACCCATGGAACATAAGCTTGTAAGGGGGCGATGGGTTCTCCGATAAACATTCCTAGAAATAGGCATAATGGAATCATGAATGGGAAGAATTTGTCTATGAGTTTGAATAGAGTTTTCAAGAGGTCTCCTTTTTAATCGTTTACTAATATTATAACTCAAAAAGACTAATCGAGAAAATGGCGTCTATTTTATGTTATCACTACTAAACATTTACGATAGTTGTTCTAGTTCCATAGAAATGATACACTTAGAATACGTTATTTATTCTCGGTAAACAATTAACTAAAGAAACTACAATATCAAAAGAGGAGGAAAATAAAGTGGATGATTCTATTACGTTGAAAAGCAAACTTTCAATTGATAAACAACATAAACTATGGTTACATCAGTCAACTCAAGTACCTAACATAACTGGTGGGAAAAATAATCTGCTAACAAATATATTTTTGCTGTTAGAGCAAATTTCCTGCGGGGAAATTAAGAATTTAGATGTAGTTCCATCATTCCTTTCGGAAGTATCCAAAAATTCATGGAAGGATTACTCATATTCTCTTGATATTATGGGGTTGGTTTCCAATGAAAGTGGAAGTTTACTTCTTACAAAGATCGGTGAGGATTTTCTCCTAAATAAAGACATATCTATTCTAGCAGAACAACTTGCAGGTAGAGTAAGGCTATTTTCTGAAATACTCGGATTGTTAGTTCAAACAGATTTAACTGTTGAAGAGATAAATAAAATTCTAAATAATTACTATCCGATTAATTGGAAATCTCTAGGGAACACTAGATCGAGAACAACTTGGTTAGAAGTATTAGGATTAATAGAATGGTTAGATGAGAGAAAACTAACTGCAACAGACAAGGGGAAGAAGTTCTTTGGAACGTGCTCTGTTGTTACCCCAGAAGCAGTAAATAGTTTAAATGAATCTGTTATAAATGAAATTCCACAAGCTCCAATTGAAATAGCTAATTTAATTAAAGAATTATCAGATTTAAATAGAAGAGAGGATCCAAGAAACACATATAATATTTGGGCTCCAAGTCCAGCAAACTATCCAAACAAAGTTAAGAATATAAAATCAATAGTCGAAAATGCTAAAAAAACAATAGAAAAAGAAGATTTATTTAGTTTCATCACAGAAAGATTTACTTTAAGAAGGAGTAGTGTTGAATCTATGCTTCCTTTCCTTAAGGCATCTGGTCTATTACATGAAGTCAGAAGAGGAATATTCTCCGCCACTCCTTTATCAATGGAGTGGATCAATTCGAATTCAGACATAAATTTTATTCGTATATTGCATTGTAAAATGCGCTTTGTTGGTGAAATTCTTCAAAATGCTAAAAAAATAATAAGTCGTAATGAATTATATAAAATAGGTGAAAAATACGGTCTAAACAAAGAAAAGGTTAGATGGAGGATTTCATTCTTGATTGACGTTGGTCTTCTTGTAGAGGCTTCTTACTCAACATTACAGACGACAACAACTGGTGAATCACTCCTAAAGGATTTACCACTTTTTGAACCTACTACTACAATAATGAATCAAGAGATTAAAAAAACAACGCAAGACCCCGATAAAAAAGACAATGCTTATTCATATATAGATAGTATTTTGGAAAACTCAATTAATCCTAACGCACATGGATTAAACTCAGGTGCTGCATTTGAAAAAAGTATTGAGGAGATTTTTAGTTTTTTTGGTTTTAACTCAAGAAGAATAAGTGGTTCTGGAGATACAGATGTACTTTTGCAATGGACTACTGATGATGGTATACTACATTCCGCTATATTAGATGCTAAGTCTTCATCATCTGGCACTATTTCACATACTAATGTTAGCGATACAGCAATCGGCAATCATAAAGATAAACATAAAGCTGAGTTTGTTGCAATAATAGCACCTGACTTCTCAGGAGATACAATAAAAAGCACGGCTGAAAAAAGAGGTTGGGCTTTGTTAAGGGCAAGTGAATTAGTGGAAATAATGAAATCTACTGTGGATCTTGGCTTAAAACCAAAAGAACTCAGCTTAATGTTTAAAATTCCAAATGGTATGCGCGAATTGGCAGAAATAATTAGTAACAGACAAAGAGAATTAGATTTAATTGGACTTATAATTGCTCGCTTATCAATTGAATCAAAATCTAATGAATTCTTTTCGGCAAGAGATATTTCTTTAGTCGAACGAAATTCTGAATTATCACCAACAACGAATGAGGTTTTGGATGTGTTAAAATTTCTTACAAATTTGGATTTAGATATTGTTAGAGAGGTTAATCGTGACAAAGATGAGAAGCATTCAACCTTTGAAATTGGAGAAGTTTCATCAGCAATAAGATATTTAAGAGCTGTTGCTTCATCATTAGAAGATAATATTTGAACTGAGTTGCAGCATGGATGATGGGCGCAAGTAATACACAAAAAGAATTATTAAAATCGTGTTGAAGATTTATGAAATCGCTAATGATATAGTGTCCCTAATTTGACTTCTTTTTATCGTCGATTTAAGGAAACACATGGTTGTACACCACAGGAATATCGATTGAAGATTTAGCTAAAAGATTTTTATTCACCATTATTCGGTTTTTAACCCCCTTTTTTCCTCAAAAAAAGTACCTAGGTAAATCATTTCAAATACTATCGTAAAAAAATGTTTTTACGATAGTATTTGAAGTCGTTTACCATTGTAAAAAAAATTTTCACGTAAGGGACAAAAAAAGAAGAACATTCTACTATAAATGAATGATCTTCTTTCGTGTTTTATTCTCCTAAAGAAAATTCAGCGATCAAACTTTCCGCACATTTCAACCCATCAATTCCAGCTGAAACAATGCCACCTGCAAATCCTGCTCCTTCGCCTGATGGATATAAACCTTTTGTCGTTACTGACTGATGATTTTCCATGTCGCGCTCAATTCTGACAGGTGAAGAAGACCGCGATTCTACACCTGTCATTACTGCATCATTCATCGCAAATCCACGAAGTTTCTTGTCTAATGCAAGGATTGCTTCTTTCAAAGATTCGCTCACATAATCAGGAAGTAATTTATTTAAATTCGTCAATTTAACACCTAACGAATAAGATGGTTCAACACTTCCTAATTTCTTAGATGCTTGACCTTTCAAGAAATCACCAACTAATTGTGCAGGTGCTTGATAACCGCCACCGCCCAATCCAAAGGCTTTTTGTTCTAATTGACGTTGAAATTCAATGCCAGCTAAAGGATGATCTGTACCAAAATCCTCTGGGAAAACTTGAACCAATAAACCGCTATTCGCATTTTTTTGATCACGCGCGTGTTCACTCATTCCGTTGGTCACCAAATGTCCTTTTTCAGAAGATGAGGCAACAACTAAACCACCTGGGCACATGCAAAAAGTATACACACCACGTCCATTACTTCCTTTATGAGTTAAGCGATATTCAGCAGCACCTAAGCGAGGATGTTTGGCAAATTGTTTAAATTGCGCTTGGTTAATCACTTCTTGAGGATGTTCAATGCGCACACCAACGGCAAATGGTTTAGCAGTCATTTCCACACCTTTTTCATGTAATTGTGCAAATGTATCACGAGCAGAATGTCCAATGGCTAAAACGGCATGGTTGGTTGGGAAAATTTCTCCTCGCTTGGTGATAACAGCCGTTAATTCTCCATCTTCAGTAGTAAAGTCACTTACTTGTGTATTGAAATGAACTTCTCCACCTAAAGCGATGATTTGCTCACGGATATTTTTTACAATACCACGAAGAAGATCAGTTCCCACATGGGGATGCGCTTTATATAAGATATCCTCTGGCGCTCCTGCTTTAACAAACTCTTCTAAAACTTTTCGTCCACGTAAATCACGCACACGAGAAGTTAGTTTCCCATCAGAAAAAGTACCAGCACCACCTTCACCAAACTGCACATTCGAATTTGGATTTAAAACTCCCTTAGTCCAAAATTCGTCAATTGCTTTCACCCGTTCATCAACTGCTTGTCCACGCTCTAAAACAATTGGTTTATAGCCATTTTGTGCCAATAATAACGCAGCAAACATACCCGCTGGACCAAAACCGATAACGACTGGGCGATGGTTCATTTTCTTTTTGCCATGTTCAGGATTTTGATAAGCTAAGATTGGTGTTGCAGAGACATTAGGAATATTTTTAGCTAAAATTTGTTGTTCATTTTTAACAGATAAGTCAACCGTATAAACAAAGTCAATTTTGCCTCTATGTCTAGCATCAATGGACTCTTTGTAAATTCTGTATTCTAGTAGGTCTTTTTCTTCTAATTTCAATTTTTTCAATGCAAGTTCTTTTACTTTTTCAACTTCATCGTCAATTGAAATTCTTAATTGTGAGATTCTAAGCATATTTTTCCTTTTCTTATATATATTTTAAAATTGTAAATGAATTTTATGGCTATGAACAACTTACGATTTAGCATATCGTAATTGATTTTAGATTGTAAAAAGAGAAGTTTGTGAATTGTAAACTGCGAATTTTCGGCTGGCTTCGCTCTGCGCTTAGGGTGTCCGCACTGCTATGGCCGGACCGGTTCCATAACTTTTCAAGAAGGGCGCTTGAAAAGTTATTACACCTCGCAAGCCTACAAGACCGAGTAACCGCTGAAGCGCTAACTCGGTCTAGTGCGCATTGTCGTCCTT
>JAITWV010000006.1 GCA_031285105.1 Streptococcaceae bacterium
TGAAACCGTCTCAAATGTAAGTGTGCCAAATTTTTGGGTAATTGCTTCTTTTAATAATGGCAGCAAATCAATAACTGGACAAAATATCAAAAAAGGAAAATCATCTTCAATACAATTTCTTATAACTTTTCGAAAACTTTTTGCTAATTTCTTTTTCAACAATTTTTCTCGCCAATTTCCACACCATATAAATTCTGGAACTGTTAACAATTTACGGTGAAATCTAGCTGGTAAAGTCACTAAGGGCATCTCTTTTAATAAATCTTGACTAGGGGTAGCAGTTAAATAAATCAATGAATGTGTTTTTTTACAAGCATTTTTTAACGCAAAAGCCAATTGTTCATTATAAGCAAAAGGAAAAGCATCTACCTCGTCTACAATTAATACATCAAAATAATCATAAAAACGCATTAGCTGATGCGTCGTACAGATAATCAAAGGCAAATCACGAAATTCCTCTTTACTTCGTCCGTGCAAAAGTCCAATTTCAATTGTCGAAAATGCTTCTTTCATTCTAGGGTAAAGCTCAATACAAACATCTACACGAGGAATCGCAATCCCCACTGTTAAACCTTTTTCTAAGGCTACTTGAATTCCTTCAAAAATCATTTCTGTTTTTCCTGCACCAGTTACTGCGTGAACAAGTAATTTTTCCGTCTTTTTAATCGCTTCAACCACCGAGTCACTAATCATTTGTTGTCCTTTGGTTAAACTACCATGCCAAGTTAAGGTGTTCCAAAGTGGTGCGTGTAGCTGTGCTTTTTTATGATAAAATTTATGACTAGATTTCACTGTCCCTAATTCCATACAATAAGGGCAAAAATAAGAACCATTGGGAAGTTTGACCTTTTCTTTTAAACTAAGTCCATTACACCTTAAACAGCGAATGTTATTTTTTTCTTCTTGCATCGTTGGTAATTCAATTAATCCATCTTTTGGTGGGTGCAAAAACTGAATTCTTCTACCTGTTAAATCTTGTATAAGATCACCTCCTATTTAGTCCAGGTTCAATCAAGCAGTATTGAGGTAAATTTTCAAAACTGAGAACCTTTGCAAGCAAAGAACCTCAGTTTCGAGCGCCCTAAAGGAAGTGCCCTTGGGGTAAAATTTAATCAAGGTTAAGCGCTTGTTTCACCCTCCCATTATATAAATACGCAAATTATTCGAATAACCAAGAAAAAGTTTTCTTTTTTTGATAAAATTATTCTAATAAATGATATTGGAGTAATTTTATGGAAGAAAAATTAGAATACTTAACCATCAAAAAAGATGATATTATCGAAATGGAAGTTAAAAAATCACGTTTCATCACACATCTAAAAAGAGTAGAAACGCAAGATGAGGCTAAAAATTTTATTCAAGCCATCAAAAAAGAACATTGGAAAGCAAGTCACAATTGTTCAGCTTTTATTCTTGGGCAAAATATGGAAATTCAACGCTCTAGTGATGATGGCGAGCCAAGTGGAACTGCAGGGGTGCCGATGCTTGAGGTCTTAAAAAAGAATCAATTAATTAATGTAGTGGCTGTTGTGACTCGTTATTATGGAGGGATTAAATTAGGAGCTGGCGGTTTAATTCGTGCGTATGCTACAAGCGTGTCAAATGCTATTAATGAAATCGGTATTGTTAAAGGGGTAAAACAACAAGAAATTGATCTTACTATTTCATATAATAACATTGGAAAAGTGCAAAATTTTTTATTAGAAAACCCTCAGTACTTTACGAAAGATACCGTTTATGCTGAAAATGTGATTCTTACAGTCTTTTCAGATAGTAATGAAGTCAACATGTTAGAAGAAAATCTCATTGATTTATTAAATGGAAATATTGAAATAACAAAAAAAGATTTCATTTGGACTGAAATACCTTTTAAATAAAGCTGACGTATCAACATTTCAACTATTATTATTCCCATAAATAAAATAATTAAGTTTTTATGAGTAAAATATTTAACATTTATAAGAATATCCTCTATAATTAAAGTATCAAGTAAAAAGAGGTGACGTTTATGAAACAATTAGACTTACTCATTACCCAACAGACATCTTTGAATAAACGAATTTCAATTATGAAGCAACGTGCGCAAGATTTACCAATGGGAAGAAATCGCGATAAAATTGTTGGTCAAATACTTGAATTGCGTCAAAAACTAAAAGTAATAAATCATAAAATTTCAATACAAAAGCGTGTCATTGATACGTTGGCAGTCGAAGTAGATCAATCAAAAATCATTCAATTCCCTCGTGAGCGTACGAGAGTAGAATATAAAGAAGAGCTGGTTTAATTCTCCAGCTCTTTTTTATTTCTTATTCGTTTTCAGGTGTAACTTCTTCATTTGCTGTTGATAATTCAGTAATCTTACCTGTTTCTAAATAAACAATCCACTCAGCAATATTTGTCACATAATCTGCAATTCTTTCTAAATAACTAGATACTTTAATGTAATCATTTCCAGCAATAATTGTTTCTGGATCTTCTTGCATAGAGGCAATGGCTTGATCATGAATACGGGCACCAAGCTTATTGACTTCTTCATCGGTATCAGCGACTTTACGAGCACGAGTGGCATCTTGTTTAACGTAGGCTTTTAATACATTATCAACCATTTTTTGGACTTTCAAACTCATATAATCAATGGCTTCTTCGACTTGTGGAATACGTGTTTCGCCTTTTAAATTAATCGTCGCTTTGGCAATCGAAACGGAGTGATCTCCCATACGTTCTAAGTCACTTGAGGCTTTCATTACTGTAATAATCATACGTAAATCACCAGCCATTGGTTGTTGTAAGGCGATTAATTCAAATGAACGTTTTTCTAATTCGATTTCTTTTTCATTGATTGTCGGGTCATAGTTAATAACTTCTTGAGCTAGTGTGCGGTTATGTTCGATAAATGAACGAACGGATTTATGAATAGACTCACTAACCTCAGTACCCATTTCATAAAACTGGTGATGAAGATCGCTTAATTGTTCTTCAAATTGAGAGCGTAACATTCTTCTTCCTCCTTTTTCTAGGTTTAATCGAGCATTCTTGAACTAAATTTTTAAAGCCGAGAACCTTTGCAAGCAAAGAACCTCATCTTTAAGAAATTTATTCAAGAATAAACGCTCGTTTCACCATTCTACTTTTATCCAAATTTTCCTGTAATATAATCTTCTGTTTCTTGTTGTGTTGGGTTTAAGAAGATTTTTTTGGTTTTATCGTACTCGACTAGTTTGCCATCTAAGAAAAAGGCTGTGTTGTCTGAAATACGAGAAGCTTGTTGCATATTATGTGTTACTGTAATAATTGTATATCTATCTTTTAATTCTAGCAAGGTACTTTCGATTTTTCCTGAAGAAATTGGGTCAAGGGCTGATGTTGGTTCATCTAATAAAATAATTTCAGGATTTACTGCTAAGGCACGCGCAATACAGACACGTTGTTGTTGCCCGCCTGATAAACCTAGAGCACTTTGATGCAATTTGTCTTTGGTTTCTTCCCAAACAGCCGCATCACGTAAAGACTTTTCAACTACTTCATCTAAAGTCGCTTTATCTTTCACACCTTTTAATTTTAGACCATAAACGACATTTTCATAAATCGAAAATGGAAATGGATTTGGTTGTTGAAATACCATGCCGATTTCTTTACGTAAATTTGTAACGTCCATGTTTGGTGAATAAATATTGCCACCTTTATACATCACATTTCCCGTAATCGTAATATTCGGAATTAAATCATTCATGCGGTTTAATGAACGCAATAAAGTGGATTTTCCTGAACCAGATGGACCAATTAAAGCTGTAATTTCTTGTTTTCTAAAGCTCATTGTAATATCATATAAGGCATGTTTTTTTCCGTAGTAAAGGTTTAAATTGTCTACGGATAAAATTGAATTGGTTGTATCCATTGTTTTTCCCCCTTACCCGAAATGTCCTGAAATATAGTCTTCTGTTGCTTTTAGTGATGGGCGAGTGAAGATTTTTTTCGTTTCATCATACTCAATCAAATCCCCACTATAAAAGAAGGCTGTATAATCAGAAATACGTGCAGCTTGTGCCATGTTGTGTGTTACGATAATAAATGTATATTTGTCTTTTAAATTTAATAATGTTTCCTCAACCGTTGAAGTCGAAATTGGATCAAGGGCTGAGGCTGGTTCATCAAGTAGCAAAATATCTGGTTTTAACGCCAACGCACGTGCAATACATAAACGTTGTGCTTGTCCGCCTGAAAGTGCTAAGGCTGATTTATGCAACTCATCTTTTACTTGTTCCCATAATGAAGCTTGTTTTAATGACGTTTCAACAATTTCATCCATTTGAGCTTTCGTTACGGACTTGTCATGTTGTTTAATCGCAAAAGCAATATTGTTGTAAATGGATTTGGCAAATGGGTTAGGACGTTGAAACACCATCCCAATGTGCTTTCTCATTTCATAAACATCGGCATCATTTGAATTAATGTTGACATCTTTGTACATAATTTTGCCATCAACACGCGCAATTTGAATGGTATCATTCATGCGGTTTAATGAGCGTAGGTAAGTTGATTTCCCTGAACCAGATGGCCCAATTAACGCTGTAATCGCATTTTTTTCAAAAGCCATGCCCACTGATTTAATGGAATGATTATTTCCATAAAATACGTCTAAGTTTTCTGTGTGTAATGCAATATCCTTGCCCTCACCGGCTAAATCACGGATATTGCGCTCACTCCAATCATATTGTGCCATTTTAAAGTCTCCTTAATATCCGTTTTTTACGCTGATGTAATTTTCTTATGAATTTTCTTACCAATATAGCGGGCTGAAAAGTTAAAGATTAAAACAGCAATAATTAACACCGCTGAAGCTCCGGCTGAAACTGCTGCTCCATCTGGCACGGTTCCTTCTGAATTGACTTTCCAAATATGAACAGCTAACGTTTCTGCTTGACGATAAATACCAATTGGTGAGTTGAATGAAAATGGATTCCAATCTGTCCAAACTACTTTAGGAGCAGATACTCCAGCTGTAAAGATAAGGGCAGCGGCTTCCCCAAAGATACGTCCTGATGAAAGGATAACCCCTGTTAAAATACCTGGTAAAGCTTCAGGAATAACCACATGTAAAACTGTTTCCCAACGAGATAAACCAAGTGATAACCCCGCTTCACGTTGAGTCCAAGGCACCGCACGTAAACTTTCTTCTACATTACGTGTCATTAAGGGTAAGTTGAAAACAGTTAAAGCTAAGGCACCTGAAATAATGGAAAAACCATAACCAATTTGCACAACGAAAATTAAGAAACCAAACAAACCGACAACAACTGAAGGCAATGAGCTTAAAATTTCAATTGAAGTACGAATAATATCAGTTAAAATATTCTTCTTAGAATACTCAGACAAGTAAATTCCTGCTCCTAATGAAATAGGAAACGAAATAAGCATTGTAATTAATAATAGATAAAAAGAATTCCATAATTGAAGACCAATTCCACCACCTGCTGCATAGTTAGAAGATGGATTTGTTAAAAAGCCCCAAGAAATATGTGGTAATCCACGAAAAAGAATAAACAAAATCATTGTCGCAAGAATAAAAACAATGATTCCAGACAAACCATAAAGGATGCCTGTTGCGATTTTATCAGATTTTTTTGCATTCATTATTTCAATTCTCCCTTCTTACCAATCACGCGAATAGCAATATTAAACGCTAAACTCATCAATAATAAAATTAAAGCCAATGTCCATAATACATTGTTTTCAATCGTTCCCATAATTGTATTCCCAATACCCATGGTTAAAATTGAAGTTAATGTTGAAGCTGGTGAAGTTAAACTTGTTGGCATAACCGCTGAGTTCCCAATTACCATTTGAATGGCCAAAGCTTCACCAAATGCACGTGCCATCCCAAAGACGATTGATGTCAAAATACCTGGCACTGCTGCACGTAAAATTACTTTATAAATCGTTTGCCAACGTGTTGCCCCAAGACCTAAAGAAGCTTCACGGTAATAACGAGGAACTGCTTTTAATGAGTCGACTGTCATTGAAGTAACTGTTGGTAAAATCATAACAAACAAAACAAATGTTCCTGAAAGAATCCCAAAACCAGTGCCTCCAAATAAACTACGCATAAACGGCACAACAATCGTTAAACCTAAGAAACCGTAAACTACAGACGGAATCCCAACTAATAATTCAATAACTGGTTGTAAGATTTTTGCACCATGTTTTGGTGAAATTTCTGTCATAAAAATCGCTGCTCCCAAGGCAAATGGGGTTGCGACAATTGCTGATAAAAACGTCACTAAAAATGAACCGGTAATCATTGGCAAAGCACCAACTAAACGCTGTCCATCTGGTCCAACTGTTGATGGGCTCCAATCAGTTCCAAAAATAAAGCTAAAAACATTGACCGCATCAGGCCCTGTAAATGTTGCTAGACCTTTTGATGCTACGAAATAAAAAATTGAAAATACAACTACAACAATAAGTGCAATACAGATGAAGCTGACAATTTTACCAATTTGCTCCATTTTTGCTCGTTTTGATTTCGTTAAGAGCCTTTTTTGAATATCTTCCAAGACAATCCCTCCTAATAAGTACGTCTAAAATTTATTTGATAGACCTCTCAATAACTGAACGCACTTGAGTGAACGGCTAATTTTTTGTTCACCTTCGTTGTTCGTGCGTTAAATACATAAAGTATTCGCCTCCTCACGCCTTGTTGAACAAGAAAATTATCTCGTTCATTCAAGCACGTCAGTTATGGGAAAGGTATATTGAGTCAATGAGCCCAAAATAAGTGATTTTCCCTTTTCATGTAGTATAATTGAACAAAGGAAATATTGAAAATGAAAGGGTAAGAAATGAAAGTAGTTAATTCAAGAGATACGATGAATGAAATCTACCTTGATGCTGTACGAATTCGCCACCGTGTATTCGTTGAGGGTCAAGGTGTACCACAATCCATTGAAATAGATAAATATGAGGCCTACGCAGTACATTTTGTGCTTTATGATGACCAAAATATCGCCCAAGCAACTGCACGTTTGTTGCCAAATGAAGAAGAAAAAACCTTTACCATGCAACGCACCGCCGTTTTGCCTGAAGTGCGTGGATTAGGTTTCGGCAAAATGTTGGTCAAAGAAATGGAAAAATTTGCTATTGATCGTTCATACAAAGAAATTAATCTACACGCTCAAGTGACGGCAAAATCTTTTTATGAACAATTAGGCTATGTTGCATTTGGGGACGAACATGAAATTGCTGGTATGATGCATGTGGATATGAAAAAAGATTTTTAAGAAAAAGAGGCTGACC
>JAITWV010000054.1 GCA_031285105.1 Streptococcaceae bacterium
CTTTGAATGATGGAATGCCTGTGATTTTATTTTTCATATCCTGCTCCTTTTGCCTTTTCTTTCATTTTATCTAAGTTGTGCATATAAATCGAATAGAACGAACCATTTGTTTGAATGAAATTATTATTTAGGCATTTTATTGAAAACCGAACATTGTTATTAATTTTAAGTAGAATTAGCATCTAATATTCGTGTTTTAACGTCAATAATTCAGAAAAATAAGTTTTAAAAACGATCCGCCGATTGTTTGAAATCCATCGGCGAATAAAAATTGTACGTAAAAGACGAACTTTAATTTTAAACGACTAACTATTGAATTTATGGAATTACTTGTGCATCTAAAACTAGAAAAACAAAAATTTCTGAAAACATCGTGTCACTTACGATAAGGAGAGGTTTATTTTAGTTGGTAAGTACTAATCTTTGTCCCAAGGCATGATTTCAAATACTTTTTCATTGATGCTTTTAAATTCTACATCTTTTAATACATAGATTTCTTGATTTGATATTTTAATTTTTTCAACCTTTAATTCTGGCGAAAGGCAAAAAGATGGGCGGATATGATTAAGTGATTGAATGTCTGTAATACTTAATTTTCCATCACCAGTAATTACTTGAGTAAAAATATCTGTATAAGACTTATCCGATCGCATCCAGTACCCTTGTTTCCTCTTCCATACTTTGCCAAAAAAATCATCAATTAGAAATGGCTCTCGATATTGATAGTTTCTTTCCCAAAATATATATAACCTCTCCTCATCTAACATCGGTTTTATCCCCATAGCCATTTCATAGGCATTTAGTAAAAAAATTTTTCTATCTATTTTTTTATAATCAGTTGAACCAGCAAGTTTTTCGTTATCGCGGATGACAACTTTTGTTTTTGGAATGAGGGATTGTATTTTTCCAGGAAGCTGTTTGATAAATTCATTGCTCAAATAATCATCAGGAATACTTGTGGCATAGTAAGATCCTGTTCGCTCTTTTTGCTGCATGGTTGGTTCGTCAAGTAAATATTCCCTTACTAATAAAACATTTCCTTGTTTAGAAAAGTTATTTGTCGCCACTAAATAAGGCTCTAGCACACCATTTTCAGGTATGTAAATCTTGTAACCACGATATTTATTGGTGTCAAAAGCCAGTTCATGTAAATTTTTCGCATCAGATGTGATAAATGTTAAGATATTTTCCTTTTGAAAATTGAATATCAATAATAAGCCGAAAAGAATCAAGAAAAGAGTTGTTTTTTTATGTTTTTTCGTTATGTTAATCAATTTATTCATCTACTATTTCCTCCTCAAAAAGCATTGTTCTTTTTAAAATTCCATCATTATCTGGGAACAATGTCGGAGATTTTAGATAATTCACATCCTTTGACCTCAACCAAGAAAGACATAATTCAGGTGAATGTGCTTGTAGGATAATCTCTTTATTAAAAAGTAACGTTAATAACATATTTAAATCATTTTTAACCAAAGTTTTGAAGGTTAATTTGGTTAAAGTTTGGATAACCATTGTTTTATTCGAAAGTTTGTAATCTGCAAATAATTCTTCAGCTGATTTGAGAATAATATTTTCAATATCAAGCAGTTCTAAAACATTATTTGTTAACTGGAACCCGTTCGTAATTTTTTCTGCTATTGCTTTGTTTAAATTATCTAGAACTACTTCGAAAAAGGATGAAAAATTGATTGAATCATTACTATCGTTGAGAATTGACATCAATTCACGTAAGTTCCCTTCAAAATTATCTGCATATTCTTGTCTATTTTCAAAGACGTTTAAGGTAATGTCTGAAACTATTTCATCAACAAAATTTAATAAGTTAAATCCTGAATCCACATCATCAACAATAAAAATCTTCTCAACAATCCGCCCATTCGCAAATCGAATCTTCTTCATTTGAAACGAGTCGATCTGATATATCTTTGAAGTTTCCAATTGAAGATACTGATTGTACATTTTATCTCTTAAATAGTTATATTGTGCCTCTGTCATTTTTTCCTTCACAGGCAACTCATAATTCCGCCCATAAGTCACAAATCCAAATGGCTCAACACTTGGGGCAACTTTGGTCACGATATCATAAGGGTTAATAATATTGAGAATGTTGTTATGAATGGCCGTTTTTGGTTGAAATTCTATTAAAGTTCCTGCTGGTGGTTCAAAACAAAAAACATACATATTCTTTGGTTCAAATTGAATATTCTCAGGAAAAGTCATCTGCCCTTGATTAATCGCCCCACCAGCTAAATTGGCAACCGCACCTCCTCGAGAAAATCCGGTTAACCACAGTTTCATTTTTCCACTTACCTTGGTGTTTTTTAGGTATTGTTCAAGAAATGTGAGGACTTGTCTACTTGCATTTTTAAAACCAGCATGTTCTCCTTTCATACCTAAAGTTAAATTACTCGCCCATTCTGCTTCATACCCACCACCTCGAACACTTAAAGCAACAACTGTATATTCTTCATCTACTAAATTGATTTTCTTTTGAGCAACAACGACACCAATCGAATCTTTGGTGGGCTTGGTTTGAAATCCTTCATTCGTCTGAAAATGTTCAAACCCAATTTTTTCAAATAAATCCTGTGAATTTTTACTTTTTTTCGCATAATCTTTTTCGCTCTTACTTGCCCAAGAAGAAAACTGTAGGTTTAAAGACATAGTGGCAAAACTTGGGTTAAAAGGTTCCACTCCAGTTTGATGAGCATAGGCATCTTCTTCAAAATAGTTATCAGAATAATAAAAATTCGATTGTGCATCACGTTTTTTTCCATCGATTTCAACCGATTGTCCGTAAGAAAAGCTCCCCGAAATAAATTCATCGCCATTTTCCTTCGCATTAAAAATAAAATCAATATTTTCGGTACTTCGGCTGTCCAGTGCATAAAACCCATGTGTCTGTAAATTTTGATAGAAACGTTTGGTCAATTCTTTGGTGGTATCGCTAATTTTATTCATATAAACAAACGTCCGAAAAGTCACATCCTCACTTTTTAACTTTTGAGCAAAATTATCCGCAGCATTTGCCAGTTGATAATTATAGAAATCTTGAGCAGTATAGCGTCCATTTTTAGATTTGTTTCCTTGTGAAGGCATTCGATCGGTGATTAGTAAAATATTTTTTTGTGCATTTGTCGGTAGTGGAGAAAATAAAGTATCGCTCATGAGTAACGCATCGGTCAAATTGGTTTTTCCTTTTGTGGTGATTGATGCAATACTAGTGGTCAACTCGGCATAGTCATCGGTAAAATGTTGTAAAATATAGCCTTCATCATTGTAAGAAATCACCGCTAGTTCATGGTCTTGTTTAGAGGAAATGGCGTCTTTTATAAATCTGGTGAAAATTTTTTGAGACTCTTTAATCGTTGGACCGCGTGTCGGGTAGGAGCTGTCAATGAGTAAGATGGTGTATTGTTTTGAATGTTCTTTTTCATCCTTGAAAAGAATTCTTTGTTTGGGTAATTCTGGTTCGATGATTTCTTGAAGTGGGTTGTCCATTTGTTCATCTAATATGTTGGCTTGTGTATGCATTCCAAAGCTGAAAAAGGTAAACATCATTAGAGTGAGCGTTAGTTTTTTTAACATATTCTTCCTCCTATTTTTTTGTGCTTATTATTTAAATACGCAAAAAAATGGAGAAAAAAAGATTAGAGGATAAATTTTAGAGTTTCTTAATGTTTTTGGTGAAAATTGGGTAGGATATTTGAAAAAATCATGAAAAAAATGAAGCGATTTAACAAAAAAAACTATCAACTCAACTAGTCAATAGTGGGATTTCATATATTTTAATGAACTTTTAGGAGTTTCTTCCTCTTTGTCTTTCAAAATTTCGAATGATAGCACCTGTTGCAGGATGAAAGCCTAATTTTTTAT
>JAITWV010000092.1 GCA_031285105.1 Streptococcaceae bacterium
TATATCCAGAAAATCGCAGTCCCGGTTGAAAAGGGTACGCGAAGCAAACCTGGTAATAATTGATGATTTAATGTTCATGGCGATGGATCAGCAGGAAGCGAATTACTTTTTCCACCTGATCAATGATCTGCATGAAAAATCGTCAGTGATAATCACTTCCAATAAAACTCCAAAGGAATGGGCAGGCTTGATTGGGGACCCCGCGATAACAGCAGCGATTCTAGACAGAATCCTGCATAAAAGCGAGATTATTCACCTAACTGGAGACAGCTATAGAATGAAAAATCGCCAGTCATTATTTGGAAAAAAATAGAAAGTCGTTCGAACCAAAAAGTTGAAAAGTGAAATCATTCACTTTGGAAAAAAAAGACAAAGCGTTCGAAAAAAAGTGGGGAAAACTATCTAGCAAAAAGTGGGGAAAAGTACTTGACGTCGACAATAAGTCAGCTCATCAAATCGAAATTTAACAAATTGGTTACCAATCAGCGACTACTTCAAAGCAAAAAAGACCTCCGATATTTCCGAGGTCTTTTTGTATACTCACCGTTCATTGCTCCATTAAGCTCAAATATCAGATTTTTGGCCGTATAAATATTTACTTTTTAACATTTAATTATTTGGATGTTGGAATCTCATCCCGATATTGGAAGACTTCTTGAGTTCTAAGATTGAAATATGGACCATCGAAACCTCTAGATGCAATTGCCGTTATTGGCACTTCTGGTCCGCCCGCAGTTTCCCAACACTTTTTGAACCACTCAAAGAAGGTTTTTTCCTCGAGTTTTGGTAATTCTTCATCATTAGCCTCGTAGAATTCTGCAAATTTATCATTTTCAACTAGCGATTCAGCGATATGAAAATACTCATTCTCAGGAAGGATTTCAATGCTTTCGCATACATCAGTTTCGTGGATATCAAGTTGAAACAGGCGAATGGCAATCAGAGAAGGATAGTAATCAATAAATAATGTAAAGTCCAATAATATTGACCCTTCCTTTAGGAAATCCGTTTGGAAAATACTATGAAGATTATTAATCAAAACATGACTTATCTCCTCAAGCTTAACTGTAATCGTCTTAGAATACTGCTCTATTGTAAACACACCTATCACTCCTTATTTATTGATTATACCAAATAAAGCCCTAATAAACGATAGTCGTATATGAATATTTTTGACTTTAGATTGTCAAGGATTTAATCAAATTGTAATTTAGCGAGTAGTTTATCGTTGACTAATCATTTCTAAGAAAAAATAGGAAACCTAATCTATTTCAATCTGAGGATTCCTATTTTCTTTTTGTATGTGTAAATAAAACCCTTGCTCCCCAGCAACGGACCCGAATTTCATATAAAATCAAAGTGGCAGTTAAAATGGCATTTAGTCTTTAAAATTTTGTTTCTAAAATGCTCATAATCGTTGGCGTTACCACGTTTCTCTCAATATCTATCAGAATAGCCATATTACTGACACTACAAAAAAAGACCGGAGTTGTCTCATGTACACCTCTGGCCTTTTCATATGTCAATCTACTTATCACATTTGGTTGAAATAGTAAATCAATTACTTGAAATTGATCGTATTATATTTTCAGTTCCAATTTTCTGCGATTTAATTCATCTTGAGTCATTCCGGTTAACAACAAAACAACTTGATCTGCAATCCCGTTTTTAACAGCGTTTTATGATTTCATTTGTTTTATCTTCTTTTCCTTCTAATTTTCCTTCTAGTCTACCTTCCATCACCAAGCCTTGACTTAAATTGCACATAGTTTCCACCTCATCTTCCATTGTTTCAGTCATTTCAATATCGTATTCTTCTGTCAGGACTTTCTTCTTTTCATCCTTGCTCAATTTATTCGCTAAGAGCGTTCCTAAAAGTTTTAGAATTGGGTTCTCTTCACTACCTTTTGTATCTCCCAAACAGATCATAACCACTGTCAACAAATCGTAGTCATGTGATGGAAGCGGAGCACTTCCCACCATCATCTCTTCTTTAATCTCGTATTTCGAAATCGTGTTAAACCGTTCCTTCGGCGGATTCATGACGACCCAAATCGAGTATACCTTCTTCACTTTATCATATTCATATTTTTTAAACTCAGTTCCGTATTGTGCCGAAAGCATCCTTCCGGTATAAAAAATTCCACGTTTAATTAAGGGGTACCCGGGATTAAAAACATTTTGAGCTTCAATATTTATTATCATTTCAATCTTTTCCCCGGTTGACGGAACCGTGACTTTAAAGCGGATATCGTAGGTTATTTTTCCTTCGTTTATTGTTGAATCCTCTGTTCCTATCCCTTGTACAATTGGCATGATTCCGTCACGATGAAGAGGACGCAATGCTACTTGAATATCATTATCGATACAACTCATGATTAACCTTATATCGAAATCCTTAAACTCTTTGGTACAGGTTTTTAATATCCATGCAAGAACTATTTTCTCGGATAATAACCTTTTACAAGCTGCGTCATAACTGGATTTATTTTCAGTTGCATCAATGCCATCATTGAAGCTGGTATTCTTTTGGTTATTCTTCATCCTTCAACACGTCCTCTATTTATTATATTTCCTTTGTTGCTAAATCATGTATTCAATTGTGAACCGATACTTGATAAATGAAAAGAACTGTTCCTCTATTTTAATTATAACGTCCTTTGAAATAGAGTTCAAGGCATAATTCCTTGATTTTATTTTATCCTTAAAACCTTTGCCCCCAGCAACGGTGATTTTAATTTGGTAATTTTTGGGTGGCATTCAGCGTGGCATTCAGACAGGTAAAATGCCCATTTTTGATGGCTGAAACCGTTGGTATCAGTGCGTTTCAGGACTTTTTGGGTTCAACTCCCATCCTTTCCGCCATAATATTTCAAACAACATCAACTGATGACCGAAACCATTGAGAAATCAATGGCTTTTTCTATTTCAATAACGATAACTACTTTCTTTTGTTTCAAATAATGGCA
>JAITWV010000143.1 GCA_031285105.1 Streptococcaceae bacterium
GTTTAGAACAAGCCATTGAACTATTAGATGTTGATGGACGAGTAAGTGTGATTACTTTTCATTCATTAGAAGATCGTTTAGTCAAAAATATGTTTAAAGAGCATTCGACTGTTCAAGACTTACCGCCAGGACTACCAATGGTGCCAGAAGAACTTCAACCAAAATTAAAAACAATCACTAGAAAACCAATCACAGCAAGTAACGAAGAATTAGAAGAAAACAACCGTTCAAGATCAGCAAAATTAAGAATTGCACAAAAGGTGAAGTTATAGAAAGGAGGAGGTCTCATGGTACAAAGACAAGAAGAATTTTACCAAACAGATTACGATTATTATGGTAATGATTATCAAGAAGTTGAATACTACTATGAAGAAATGAATGCTTATGCGGCATTTGCTGATGAGGTTAAAAATTATCCACAAGAAGAATTTGATCCACAGCAAATGAATAATAAAGTCATTTACAAAGCTCCTCGTCCGTTTAAGACTTACTGGAACAAATTTTCACGCTTAGAAAAGATTTTAGGCATGACGATTGTTTTTGTGACCGTTTGTTTTGCCATTTCGACCATTTTTGTTCGTTCAAAAATCGACGGTGTTTTAAGCGATACTTCATCAGTACAAACGCAAAACGCAACGATTGTTAATAATATTAATGATCTTAGACAGCAAGTAAACGAGTTATCTAGACGTGAGCGTGTGGAACAAGTCGCTCGTGATTATGGTCTTTCGGTGCAAGATAATGTACAAGGAGCAACGAGAGGAAATGAGTAAATTACAACAATTCCAAAGAAAAATGAATAAAAATTCTCTTGGAAATAAAGGAAACCGCAAAAAAGTAGGCATTTTATTTTTCACCCTGACAATCGTCGTTTTAGTCTTGTTTTTCTTTCGCTTGGCATGGATTGTAGGTGTTGGTGAAATTCAAGGGACCAACTTACAAGCCAAAACCGACGCAATTTATCAAGGAAGTAGAATCATCCCAGCAAGACGTGGAACTATCTATGACAGATACGGAAACCCAATTGCCCAAGATGCTACTTCCTATTCTCTTTATGCGGTTTTGAGTAAGGGGTTTGTTGGAGTGGGTAATACGCCTTTGTTTGCTCAACCAAGTGAATTTACTAAATTAGCAGATATTATTCATAAACATTTGGATATTCCAGTAGAAGATGCATTGAAACAATTGAATACCAATGAACGCAAATCTGAAAATGAAACGGCTGTTTTTCAGGTGCAATTTGGAACGAAAGGTAATAATATTTCCATTTCAACCAAAAATGCTATTGAAGCTGATATGAAAGCCGCTGAATTACATGGGTTGTATTTCAATGAAACACCTTCAAGAATTTATCCAAATGGTGAATTTGCTTCATTTTTCATTGGGCGAGCAATTCCACGAAACAATGATGATGGCTCGATTTCTTTAGTTGGTGAAGAAGGAATTGAGCAAGCTTGGAATGATATTTTGCGAGGAACCGATGGCCAATCGACTTTTAAGCGAGATGCCAATGGTAATCCAACACCAGGTTCTGAAAAAATTGTTAAACCAGCTGTAGATGGGCAAGATATTTATACAACCATTGATCAACGACTTCAAACTTTTTTAGAAACGAAAATGGATGAAGTAAACAATCTATATCAACCAGAAACGATGCAAGCCACTTTGATGGATGCCAAGACAGGTGAAATTTTAGCAATTAGTCAACGTCCTTCATTTAATCCAGATACAGGTGCCTTAACAGTTGATAAACCAGAGGATATGAACTGGCGAAATCAAGCGTATGAAGATTCTTTTGAGCCAGGTTCAACAATGAAAATGGTTACGATTGCCGCTGCGATTGAGCAAAACAAATATGACCAAAATGCAACTTATCAAGCAGGAACAATTTCTTTATTTAATGGTGATACAACGATTAATGACTGGGATTATAGTAAAACTGGTGCACATACATTGAATTTCCGTCAGGCGTTTACTTGGTCTTCTAACGTTGGGATGGTCCGTTTATGGCAAATGATGGGTGAAGCTGGTCTGCAAAAATATATGCAAAGTTTCTTATTTGGTCAATCAACCAATTCAGGCTTCATTACAGAAAATAGAGGACGCTTAGCAAACTTAGCAGAAAGTCCAGTCAATGGAGCGATGAGTGCGTTCGGGCAAGCGATGACGACGACTAATTTTCAAATGATGCGTGCTTATAGCGCATTTGGGAATAAAGGAGTAATGTTGCAGCCGCAATTCATTTCTAAAATAGTTGATACTTCCAATAACACTGCACGTCTAGCACAACCAGAAGTTTTAGGCCAACCCATTAAAGCTTCCACCGCCTCCGAGGTATTAGATGTTATGCGAGGAGTAACGACAGAAGAGTGGGGGACTGCTCGAAGTCATGGAGAACCATTGTATTATGTCAATGGCATGAATATTGCTTCAAAAACAGGGACTGCTCAGATTGCCGATGACAATACAGGAAAATATCTAACGGGTGAATTAGATTATTTAAACTCAGTAGTCGTAATGGCACCAGCAGAAGATCCACAGTTTATCCTTTATGTCACAGTCAAACGTCCGCAACACTTTGATTCACAAAAAACGATTCCAAGCATTGTTAATCCTCTCTTAGCACGCGCTTTTGAAACCCAACA
>JAITWV010000218.1 GCA_031285105.1 Streptococcaceae bacterium
TGCTTCTCTTTGAAAACGGCGAACAGCAATTGGATCGTTTTGAAAGTTGGTGCGTAAGACTTTAATTGCCACATCACGATCAAGAATTAAATCGTGTGCTAAGAAAACATTCGCCATCCCACCTGAACCGATGGAGCCTAAAATTTTATAGCGGCGATTAAAAATCATTCCGATTTCAATCATTCTAACGCACCTCCTTTGTCCTCATCGAATTTGGCTAATAAAACGGTGATGTTGTCTTTTCCACCATTTTCATTGGCTTGTTGGACGAGTGAATAAACGGTATTTTCAAGCGTATCATTCCAAGAAAGGATTTCTAATATCCCTTGATCGGTTACCATATTTGTTAAACCATCTGAACAAAGAAGTAAATAGTCTCCTGGTAAAATTGCTTGAATGGTCACATCAACTTCGACTGTTCCAGGCATACCAACGGAGCGCGTCAGAACATTTTTTCTTGGATGATGATACGCTTCTTCTTGTGTCAGTTCACCGTTTTGTAAAAGGACATTCACTAAAGAATGATCTTGCGTTAATTGATACATTGTCTGGTCATGAATCGTATAAGCTCTAGAGTCACCAACGTGTGCAATCACCATCACATCAGAAAAAACAGCAGCCGCAACAATCGTCGTGCCCATACCTGTGTAATCTGGATCGTTTTGCCCTCTACGATAAATCATTTCGTTGATTTCTTGGATATTGGTAACTAACCATTCTTCCACATCATCTGGTTCATCAAAATTGGTATCTTTCCACTTGGCTCCTAACATCTCAACGGTTGAACGACTCGCCACATCTCCTGCTTGATGTCCTCCCATGCCGTCTGCTAATAATAAAAGGGCATGACTTGCTTGATTGAAAAAGACATTCGCAAAGTCTTGGTTTGTCTCGCGTTTTAAACCAACGTCAGATAAATACTTGATTTGCATAAATATAACCTGTTCTTTCTTCGACTAAAAATTCACGTCTAGATTATTTCCCTTCAAATTATACTATATAATAGTTGGTATAATCAATTTTTCTTGAAAACGCTAATGAAAAAGCCGTCGGTAAACTCATCTTGTGGTAAGATTTGAAAGAGATTTTCTTTAATATAACCAGACATTTTTTCATTCATTTTTGGCGTCATCAAAGTAAATTCTGGATGATTTTTCAAGAATTTTTCGACCACTTCTTCGTTTTCTTCTTTGACAATGGTACAAGTGCTGTAAGTTAAAATACCTGCGCTTTTCAATACTTTGGCACAACTTTCTAAGATATTTAATTGAATTTTTGGTAATTCTTTAAAGTCTTGCGTTGATTTATTGTATTTAATATCTGGCTTGCGGCGCATTAGTCCTAAACCAGAACACGGAGCATCGACTAAAATCGCATCAAATGATTCTGGGGCAAACTGTTGAGCAACGTCTTGTGCGTCCATGATTTGGGTGGTTATTTTGTCTGATAATCCTAATCTTTGCGCATTTTCTTCGATTAGTTTTACTTTGTGCTCATAAATATCTAAAGCCGTAACCGCTCCATCATCTAATAACTGGGCGATATGCGTTGTTTTTCCACCTGGAGCCGCACACGCATCTAAGACTTTTTCACTTCCTGTTAATTCAAGTGTTGGGGCTACTAACATCGAACTTTCATCTTGAACGGTCAATGTTCCTTCTCTAAACAACCAAGTTTTGGCAAATGCTCCCTTACTAGCAACGACACCATAAGGGCTCACTTCACTTTTTTCAACATCTAACCCTTGTTCTTCTAATTGCTTTATTGCTTCATTGCGTGTGATTCTTTTTAAGTCCAAACGTCCACTTGATTTTGCTGGTTTCAAAAGCGAAAAAGCCAATTGTTCAGTCGTTTCAAAGCCATATTGTCTAATTAATTTATTAATCAGCCACTCAGGCATTGAAGCTTCAATCGATAAACGTTTGACTTTATTGGTCATTTCGTTGGTATTTGGCAATTCGCTTCTTTGAATGTTTCGCAAAACACCATTAACAAATTTACCAATTCCTTGATTGCCATAAGCTTTGGCAATTTCGACTGCATCATTTAAAATGGCATGATCAGGTACTCGGTCTAAAAACTCCATTTGATAAATAGACAAATACAGCAATTGTTTGACCCATTGATCGACTTTTTTCATGTTTTTAATGAAGGGTTTTAAGTAAAAATCGAGGGTTAATTTTCTAGCAGTCGTTCCATAAACCAATTCTGTAAACAAACCTTTATCCACATCAGGAATTTCATGAGAAGCAATCAGCTCATTTAGTAAAAGATTGGAGTATGCATCGCCACTTTCAATTTTCACGAGCGCTTGCATGGCCAAATATCGAGGATTATTTAAAATTCTTTTTGGTACTTTTTTCTTACTCATACTTACTCCATTTTCTGTCCAATTTGAACATCTTTTCCAACACCATTTAAGAAATCAACGACACTCAATTTCCCTTTGCCAGCTGGTTGTAATTCCAAAATTTCGAGCACACTTCCTTGACCGGCTGCGATAAATAATTGTTTTTTCGTTTTTTCAACAATCGTTCCAGGAAGCGCGTCTGTCGTTTTCTCACTTGGCTTTGTTTTATAAATTTTCATCCGTTTGCCTTCAAATAAAGCATGAGCAACAGGCCACGGGTGCATTCCTCTGACTTGATTGTCAATTTCAATAGCCGTTTTTGACCATGAAATTTCTTCTTGCTCACGAGTAATATTGGGTGAAAAAGTTGCTTCTTCTTCCTTTTGGGGTATTGGTTTTAACTCACCATTGATATAAGCTGGCAACTTTTCAATCAACAAATCACGCCCCAAAATAGAAAGCTTATCAAACATACTTCCCACATCATCACTTGCAGTAATCGGAATTGCCTTTTGCGCCACCATATCACCAGCATCCATTTGACGCACCATTTCCATAATTGTTACACCAGTTTCTTTTTGTCCATCAATAATCGAATAATGAACCGGGGCTCCTCCACGATATTTAGGTAAAAGTGAGGCATGAACATTGATCGCATTAATTTTGGCGTGTTCTAATAATTTCGTTGGTAAAAATTGACCAAAAGCTGCCGTCACAATTAAATCAAAATCCGTTTCCATCAAAGTTTGCATTTGAGCTGAACCACTAATTTTTTCAGGCTGCAAAACAGGAATCCCTAATCTTTCAGCAGCTTGTTTAACCGGTGGGGCAGTTAGGACTTTTTTTCTCCCCACCAGACGATCCGGTTGTGTTACTGCATAAATTACCTCATACCCATGCTCAACTAAACTTTCTAAAATTGGAACTGAAAATTGCGGCGTACCCATAAAAACAATTTTAGTCATCTGCATTCATCTCACTTTCATATTTTTCATAATAACTTTCTAAATCTTCTTCTTTAATCTCTTCAATCATTTTATCTGTAAATAAAACACCATTTAAGTGATCAATTTCATGTTGAATCGCTCTTGCTAGATAATCATAAGCTTCCAAACGAATGAACTCTCCTTGACGATTGTAATATTCCACGACAATACGCGTTTTACGATCAACGGTACCAAAGACATGAGGAATGGACAAACAGCCTTCGACAAAAATGTCACTTCCTTCTACTTCGGTAATCACAGGATTAATCATTTCAAATAATTCATCCTCATCATCTAATTGCACAAGGGCTACACTAACATTTTCATTCACTTGTGGAGCGGCAATTCCGACACCATCTGAGTGTTTCATCGTTTCATACATGTCATCCATTAATTGCAAAATATCTGGGGTAATTTCTGCTATATCTTGTGTTTTTTGACGTAAAATATCGGCTGGTTCTTCGATTATTGTTAAAATCATGGTTTCTCCTTTTATATTTTATAGATGTTCATTATTTTGGTTAATCCAAACGTTTGACACAGACAATTCAAACGTTTGGATTGCTCCATGCAAACGTTTGAACTCATTAATTGAAACGTTTGAACAATGCAACTCAAACGTTTAAAATTGTTTCTTTAGTACATCGTAAGTTAATTGGAGTTTGTGAAATACTAGGACGCTAGGGCGTTCTTTACTTACGAGTTTTCGTATATGGGCTGCGGACTGGCGGGACGGAAGCAGCTTTTTTGGAAGGAAAAGCACCTTCCAAAAAAGCTCATTCCTTAATCGGCTAGGGGTTTTCTAAGCGGTAAACCGCTAAGAAAAGCCCACCCTACGCCGATTCCCCTGTTGCCACTGCTGCCACACCGTCGAGCCAGTCCTCCGCCCATATACGAAAACTCTCGCTTATTTATATTATTTAAACTGGTTAAAGATTTTTAAAAGGCGCATTTAAAACAAAAAACTTTAACCAATTAAATACTTATGAACCAGTTAAGAATTTTCGGCTGGCTTGGCTCGGAGCGTGGGTGGGAGCACTGCCATGGCCCCAAAGGACGAC